>CAJBJW010000046.1 GCA_903953455.1 uncultured Pseudomonadota bacterium
CGCACGTCAAGAATAGATCATTTTATGATTTGGTCATTTGCGACCACTATCTCAGTTGGCGGTATTATTATCGCTGCCATTAAGTTTCTCTAATTCGTTTCAGCAACTTAATTCCAACGTTAACTGTCCTGTTTTATTAGCAAATATTTTTTATGATAGTTTGAATTCAGTTGGCAAATTACGTAACTTAATCATAAGACGTTATTTATACCCGCACCACGGGTCTTTACTCGATTTACATCATCAAATTTGATTTTTTAAGGTGCAAAAAAACCGCTTGATAATTCGAGTAATCAAGCAGTCTTCACATTTTTAAATCAATTTTTCAAAGCAATCTAAATTCCTGTGCCAACTTGAAGCGCATCAAACCAATCTAAAAAGCGTTTGACGTCATCGCCTTTAAACATACGACCATGTTGAGGTGCAATGATATCAATATCTAAATTTCTGACACGATCAATCCATGCACGTTTAGCTTGATTTGATGGCATCCAACGTTGATGGTAATAACGCATTTTTTCAACATGAGTATCAAAACGCTCGACGAAAACCGGCGCCCCAGCACTTTCCCAAGCAGAACCTACGCTACCAGTCATCAATATTTTCGCTTGCGGATCATAAACATGGAAGTTACAAGGCGAATGCAGATAATGCGCTGGAATAATTTGCAATTCGACAGACTCTAATTTAATGGTTTCACCATTATCGGGAATGGGTACATATTCAATGGATTCACAGCCAAAATGGCGAATATAGCCTTCCCATAGGGCAGGGGCGTGTAATTTCGCATTTGACAATGCTTGATCCCATAAACCCAGTGACGAAATGACATCAGGGTCTTGATGTGAGGCAAATAAATCGGTGATTTGCTCAACGGGCGCGTGGTGAAGTACCGCTGCCATCATGGGTGCAAATAATTCTGTACCACCGGGTTCGAGCAATAAACATTTATTGGCTGTGCGAACAATGTACTGATTACTGTCGATAATATTATCGGGTTTATTTTCGTCGCGCCCAAACATTACCCATTGGTGCGCGCCTTCGTAAATTTTGGTCATTTTCATGCGCTAAGGCTCCTTTATAGCCAATTAACTGTTACGGTAAATAGATAATGCAATTCGACAACGTTGTACATTGTCGTGAATCGTGTGAGCCGCTTTATCCACACTTTCAGCAACGGCTTGCAGACTTTGTAAATATTCACCTGCTTGTGAGGCTTCAATACGCGAGTTAGCCGCAATGACACGAGCTGCTCGTGCGTGGTGCATAACCGCTTCCAGCTGTCCAAGTAATTGCGTGACATCACGTTTAAACTGACGTTGGCAATCTTGCATGACATTTTTTGCGTGCGCAGTAGGCTCCACCATAGAGTCTGCGTAACGCGCTCCGGTGGCATTCGCTAATTTTGAGGCTTGCTCAAAACGATTATAGGCTGCAGTGCGTCGGAATTCGTCAACGGTTAAACGATAAAGTAGTAGTGCATACACGTTAATTTTGGTGACGAGCTCAATGGTTTCTTTGGCGAGTTCATTGATGAAATCGGTAATAGGCTGAAATCCTTTCGCTTTATCACCTGCACGAAATGCAATGGCTTTGGCATTAGCCGCAGCGAGTGAAATTTCTTTGGCGACAACCATGACGGCACTTAATTCCGAGGTGATGGAGGCGACAGCAATAAATTGTGATTTGGTTTGACTGTTCATCATGTTTTGAGTGGCCCTGCCTGAAAAGTAATAGCAAAAAATCGGTTATAACAAGTAATACTTTAGCGTTGATTAGCGCAAACCTTTAACTAACGTCAAAATTTTAGCGGCAATATCGTCTAGTGGCAGCACGTGATCTGCGCAGCCTAATTTAAACGCCGCGCCTGGCATTCCCCAGACCACGCATGTCGCTTCATTTTGTACAATCGTTTTTGCGCCTAATGCGTGCATGGCTTGCATACCTGCTGCACCATCAGCTCCCATTCCTGTAAGCAAAACGCATACCGCATTATTCCCAGCCGCTTTTGCTGCAGAGTGAAAAAGCACATCTACCGCAGGTTTATGGTGATTGATTGGATCTGTATCGTACAATTCAATCACGTAGTTATTTTTATGCCGCACAACCGCCATGTGACGATCACCGGGTGCTAGGTAAATATTTCCCCATTCAACGATTTGCCCATTAACGGGAATACTGGCTGTCATTTCAGTAATTAAATCAATATGCTTTACAAATGATTCACTGAACGCAGCGGGAAGATGTTGCGTAATTAATATTGGCGGACTGTCCGCTGGCATACTTTTCATGACGACTTTAATTGCTTCGGTGCCGCCTGTTGAGGAGCCAAGTGTAATAATTTTTTTAAAATCTGTAATCGGTGTTTTTTTGACTGGCGATAGTTGCTTTACGATGGGCGCGGTTTCTTGCGTCGGACTATGCTCTATGCCTTTCACATTTGTTTTTGCAGCAATACGCACTTTTGAAATAATCTCTTTTGCGTAATCGTTGAGCGTGTTTTCAGTATCCATACGCGGTTTTGCCACAAAATCAACTGCACCTAAAGCTAATGCTTCTAGTGTTGCCTCTGCACCGCATTCCGTTAACATGGAAATCATAATGACGGGAGTAGGTCGTAAACGCATTAAATTTCGCAAAAACGTAATGCCATTCATCCGAGGCATTTCAATATCAAGCGTTAAGACATCTGGATCCAATTGCTTAATCATTTCTCGAGCAATAAGTGGATCTTCTGCAGCACCTACGACTTCAATATCGGGCGCTGTGCTGAGTATGGACGTGAGTACCTTTCTAATTAATAGAGAATCGTCAATAATCAAAACACGTATTTTTTTCATTTTTGGCTCTAAAATTCGGTTATGTACGGTTAAAATAACTCAACATCACCTTCAATAGGTAAATCTTTAATATTGGTTAAATATTGACGTTCACGCTGCGCAATCGCATCGTGATGGAGGTCTTGAATCTTTTTCATTCCCACTTTTCCCGTCTGGGGGAAGTAAATGACTTTTCGTGGGTAAATATCACCTAAATCCTTTGATAAGAGCAATAAACCTTCTTGGTCAATATATTCCATGACAAATTCGATATTACGCTCACCCACATCACTTAATGTGGGAATGATTTTTCCACCACCAAAGACTTTGACTTCTAAATTTTTACGTTTACCGCCATTGGATAAAATCGTGTTAATCAAATGTTCCATCGCAAAGTTACCGTAACGATTTGCGTTGCCAATTAAGGCATTACTACCTTGCTGCATTTTCATTTTATTGGTATCGGGAAGCATAAAATGATTCATCCCGCCAAGGCCAATTTCCTTGTCACGCACGCACGCTGATATACAGCTGCCAAGCACTGTTGTGATCATTTCATTTTCAGCGGTGACATAGTATTCGCCAGGTAGAATTTTTGCTGCCACAATGCCATGATCGTGATCCATATAGCGAGCAACGTGTTCAAACCCGCGAATTGAGGGTTTAGTAATTTGACTTTGATCCATTCTTTTATGTGTTTTTTTGATAACAGGTGGTCGACACTAATTTGAATTCGCCGCAAATTTGGTTAAGCGATTCAGAGTGACCGATAAACAACCAAGATTTACTTGTAAGCATTTTAGCATAACGCTTTGCTAAGGCTGTTTTAGTTTCACGATCAAAATAAATAAGCACATTTCGACAAAAAATAACATCAAAAGGGATTTTCATTGCCCATTCGTTCATTAAGTTGAGTTGTCTAAATTGAATAATGTCTTGCAATGGCGTTTTCACCTTAACATGATTTGGTGAAGATTTATTTCGCATAAACCAATGCTTTAAAATTTCATTAGGTAATTCAGCTACACGGTCATGGGTATAAATGCCATCAGAAGCGGTTTGCAATACGTTGGTATCTAAATCGGTTGCTAAAATTTTAATGTCCCAATCGCTTGGAATTGCATCGAGCAGCGTGATAGCTATCGAATAAGGTTCTTCACCTGTAGAGCAACCCGCTGACCAAACTCGAATTTGTTTTGTGTTTTTATTTCGTACCAGTAACTCAGGAACAACACTATCGCGTAAATAGTCAAAATGATGTTGTTCACGAAAAAAAGACGTCAGATTCGTGGTAATAGCATTGATAAATTGTGTGAATTCATCATCATGGCCAGATTGTAAATACGCACAATATTCCTTGAAATCTGCAAGTCCCAATTTACGAACGCGCTTTGAGAGTCGAGAATAAAACATATCAAAACGCTCATCGGGGGCTTGAATGCCGGAATGTTCGTTTGATATTTTTCTTAAAATATTAAAATCATCAGCCGTAAATTTAAACTCACGCTCTTTTTCGACAATTGCCATTTATTGTGAATCTCCTGTCAATTTGTCGCAGCTAAACCTCGTCAAGTTCAAGCACATTACTCAATCCCAATAATCGTGCTGATTCCAGGAACCGCGAAGAAGGAGAGAGAATATGAATGGTTTTATTCAATCGTTTTTCTTCTTTTTTGAGTGATACTAAAAGTTGCAACGTGGCCGTATCAATCGTGGTAACTTCGACAGCATTAACTTCAATGATATCGTGAAAATCTAACACGCGTTTGAATTGCTGGTAAAGCTCTTCAATACTTTTAATGGTGGCATCTGAATTCAGTCTAACGATAGGATCAATGTTATTAATTTCGATTTGTGTTTCTTCTTGAATAATCATATCAATCATGTTGATATCATCGTCGCTAGGCGAATCTTGCGTGTCAATTGAAATATCAATCGTGTTGTCATCATTCGTTTGAATGTCGATATCAATTTGACAGTCATCGTCACTTTCAATAATGATGTCAATGTCAATGTCAACGTCGTCATTATCGTCGCTCATTTCCAGTGCAGATGCTTCGTCAATAACATCAGGAAGTGAGTCATCAGCCGTTTCTTCATCGGACGCTTCGACGACGTTTTCTTCTTCGAATTCGTCTTCTGTTTCTATATCGTCACTTTCATTGAAATCAACTAATTCTTCCGAGTCAATAATTGGGGCATTATCAGTTTCATTCGCTGCGCTTACTTGTTCAGCGGGCGCTACTGGTTTTTCACCAATTTGCTCACCATCCATCCAGGCGAGGGGATCGTAACCAATTAAATTATCTGTTGTCATCTCTCATCACTCTATTTTCAAGAAAATCCTGTGCAAGGCTTCGAAAATCTCTTGCCGAGCGGCTTTTTGGGCTATATTCAAAAATGGTTTGTCCAAAACTTGGGCATTCTGCAAGTAACGCCGTTTCACGAATCTTCGTAGCCAGTATTTGATTTGGAAAATGATTTAACAAAATACCGAGTACTTGATCTGAAATGCGTCGTGTTGACACATAACGCGAAATGACAACCGAAATTTTATACTGTTTTTTTAGTGCACCTTCAAAGCGTTTGACCGTATTCATCAAATGCGAAAGCCCTTGCAGTGCCAGAAAATCACTGGTCATCGGAATTAAAATTTCTGACGTGGCAATTAACGCATTGGCAACAAGTAAACCCGACGAGGGCGGGCAGTCAATAAAGACAAAATCTTGGTCAGCGAGTTGACCTCTGAGTGCATCGCGAAGAAGAACGCCACGCGGAGCTCCAGCACCTGCCATTTGCTCGATATCTTTGAGTTTTGAGCCAGCGGGAATGAGTTGTAAATTGTCTCGAACAGGAATGAGTTGTTCTTCAATATTTTTTTCTTTAATTAAGGCTAAATCAACGCCTGTTACATCGCGTGACGTCACGCCAAAAGAAATGCCTAAATGTCCTTGTGGATCAAAATCGACAATCGTCACTTTCTTGCCCATTTCAGCAAGCGCATGGCACAAATTGGTCGACGTGGTTGTTTTACCCACGCCCCCTTTTTGATTGATGATGGCAATGATGCGAGGCATTACTCAAAACGTCCAATATCAGAAATGGCTTCAATATCGTCCACTTCGTCAGGGTTAAGTAGTTTGTCGACATCAAGTAACATAATCATGTTTTGTTTATAAACGTGCATACCGCGCATATAGCGTGTGTCGAGTTGTGTACCAAAATTGGGGGCTTTTTTAATTTCATCGACTTTAATATCCAGTACGTCCGATACCGCATCAGCCACAATGCCCATCACAAATGATTCATGACGACGATGTTTGATACACAGGACAATAACAACTGTTTTTTGTGTATATTCGCTGTGCTCAAGTGAAAAACGTTCGCGTAGATCCACAATAGGAATGACGGAGCCGCGTAAATTTAAAACGCCTTTGATAAAAGAGGGGGTGTTGGGAATGACGCGCACAGGTTCCCATCCTCTAATTTCTTGGACTTTTAAAATTTCTACACCGTAAACCTCATTTGCAAGTTCAAAAGTCAAAAATTGCTCAATTTGTTTACTATTTACTGCATCGACTTTCATGTGTTTTTTTCCTACGGGTTGTCTATTTTGGCTCTATCACGGATAAACTTAAAATTCTTCCCAGTCTTCAAAATTGGCGTTTGCCACGACTTTTGATTTAGCGACAGATTGCTTATTCGCCGCTGGTTTTGATGTTGCCAATGTTGCCTTTGCTGAATAAACAGCGGACGATTTACCGTTTACTTTAAAGAAATTGAGTAAATGTGTCATTTTAGCGGATTGCTCACTCATTGCCATACTACCAGCGGCTGCTTGCTCAGCTAACGCTGCATTCTGCTGCGTAATATCGTCCATCTGAGAAACTGCTTGATTGACTTGGTTGATTCCTGCAGATTGTTCATTGCTCGCGGCGGTAATATGGCCAACAATGGTACCTACATGAATAATACTATCCACAATCTCCATCAACGCTGCACCCGTTTCATTAACAAATGCCGTACCTGAACGTACTTCTTGTACGCTATTTTGGATTAATTCATTACTTTGTTTTGCTGCGGTAGCACTGCGTTGCGCTAAATTACGTACTTCTGTTGCCACCACCGAGAACCCACGACCTTGTTCACCAGCGCGAGCGGCCTCAACGGACGCATTGAGCGCAAGTAAATTCGTTTGGAACGCGATTTCGTCAATGACGCCAATAATTTCCGCAATTCGATTGCTACTTTCATTAATAGCCTGCATAGCGGAAATAGCTGATTTCACTACTTCACCCCCTTTTTCTGCAAGCTGCGCAGCAGATTTTACAACAACTGTCGCATTTTTGGTGTTTTCAGCATTGCTAATCACGGTACTTGAAAGCTCTTGCATACTTGCCGCTGTTTCTTCTAGGCTTGCGGCTTGCTGTTCAACGCGATTGGATAAATTGTTATTTCCACTTGCCATTTCTTGTGACGACGTATTGACAAAATCGGCAGCTTCACGGATTTGTAGAATAAATTCGCTAATTTTTAAAATAGCATCATTCATATTATCTTTGCATTGTGCATAAACACCTTGATATTCAGAGTGAATGCTGTTCGTTAAATCACCTTCTGCTAATTTGCCAATAATATGATTGATATCATTGAACACATTTTCAATCACATCGGTTAAATCATTGATGTTGACGGAAAGTGATTTCATAAACCCATTTTTATCACTTAAATCAATGCGTTTAGATAAGTCTCCTTCTTTAATCGCGCTAACTAAATGCTCAATTTCAAGTTCTACCTTAACTTCAATGGTGCGATCTAGCCATTCTGCTACGTAGCCAATACGTTCACCGTCTTTTTCAAAAACGGGTTTAACGGCTAATTGCATCGTATGTCCAGCCAAATCAAATTGACTTGTTTTCGAGTGTTGTAGATTTTCAAGCTCCGTTTTTTGCAACGCAGGTATGTTATGAAAAATACTGATGGGTGAACCTAATAATTTTTGAACACTGAAATCAGGAATAATCGTTTGAATATTTTGTTGGGCTCTTAAAAATAATTGCTCCGCAGCCTGATTCACAAAAATAATTTCTGAATTTGCATTAGTAATCAGAATGCTACACTCAGCGTATTTTAAGCCTTGAATAATACGAAGTGAATTTGAATTCTCTTGTTTACCTTGCGCAATATCATCGCCGAGTTTGACACCTGCAACGTAAATTCCACGAAATAAATCACCAAATTGATCATTTCGCGTTAAATTAAGAGGCGGGCTAAATTCATTCACACTTAAACGATAGAGTTCATGAACGGCCGAGGAGAAGAAATTGCGTGTCGTGCGAATAGCGCTAGACATTATCCAAAAAGCAAGGAGTGTTGTCAGCGCAAATGTACCAATCAATGGGTAATTTTCTGTTGTGACTAGCTCACGAAATAATAGGGCATTTGGAAGGAGAAGCAATGAAGCTGAAATAGCCATTTTCTTTCCAAGTGAGATTTCGGCTAAACGTTTATGAACGGCAGCTAATCCCGTTGGATGGAGCGTCGCTTCTTTTGCATTGATTTTTCGATATAGCTGATTTGCAGCGTCAATTTCAGCGCGACTCGGTGTGAGTCGAACGGATAAATACCCTTTAACGGCATTGTTTTCAAATAGGGGCATAGCATTCGCATTCACCCAATAGTAATCACCGGTTTTTGTGCGGTTTTTTACCATGCCTTGCCAAGGGCGATTTTGTTTTAATGTACGCCACATGTCTTCAAAGGCTGCGGCAGGCATTTCAGGATGACGAACAATGTTGTGGCTTGAACCCACTAATTCTTCACGTGTAAAACCACTAATTTCCACAAATGCATCATTAGCAAACGTGATAATGCCTTTTAAATCTGTGCGTGTCACAAGAATGGTATTGGGTTTCATCACGACTTCATTATTCGTGATTGGCATGTTGATTTTCATTGTGACATCGTCCAGTAAAAATGTGTATATTAAAAAGTTAGTAGTCGTTTTGTTCTAATGTTTCCAATAGTAATAATTTATCTACATCAAGTAGCATTACCATGCGCTCATTTACCGACACTAAACCGTTAATGAATTCGTTGCTGACTTTTGTGCCAAAATCAGGGGCACTTTGAATATCGGTTCGTTCAATGCTAATCACATCAGAAACAGAATCAACCACAACGCCCATAATACGTGTATGACTTCCACTACCCGTCTGCAACACTACCACCACCGTAAGAGGGGTATATTCGGGTTTACTTAAGCTAAATCGTTCGCGTAAATCAATAATGGGAACAATTGCTCCTCGCAAATTCACCACGCCTTTTTCATAAAAAGGCACGTTTGGGACGCGTGAAACAGGCTCCCAGCTGCGGATTTCTTGTACACGTAAAATATCCACACCGTATTCTTCTTTACCTAAAACAAAACTCAAATACTGAATGATAGTTGATGTATCTGAACTTTTTTTTGCGCTATTTTCATCTTCAAGCGCGTCTATTTCGTTTTCGTTTTCGTTTTTTTCTGACATAACGATTGTTCTTATAAATTGAGTTTTAGGAAAATTAGCAAACCGATAACCGGACTAAACCTGGTACGTCAAGAATTAACGCCACGGACCCGTCTCCTAAAATAGTGGCGCCAGACACGCCTTCCACTCGTCGATAATTGGCTTCGAGTGATTTAATTACCACTTGTTGTTGTCCGAGTAACTCATCGACTAAGAAACCACACAATGCGCCTTGTCCTTCAACCACGACAATCACACCTTCATTAGGCTTGGTTGCAGCGCCAGTTTTGACGTTGAATATCTCACGCATTCGAATAATGGGTAAATATTCATTTCGTAATTTAAAGGTTTCGCCTTTACCCGCCACTTTATTGAGCATTTTTTCAGTAATATTGATCGATTCAATAATCGATACTAAAGGCACAATATACGTTTCATCACCCACTGCAACGGATTGCCCATCTAAAATCGCCAGTGTTAAAGGCAAATGAATCGCAATCGTTGAGCCTTTTCCTAATTCGGAAATAATATCGATGTTGCCACCAAGCGATTGGATGTTTCGACGCACTACGTCCATTCCAACACCGCGTCCCGAAATATCACTTAATTGCTCAGCGGTAGAAAAACCAGGCATGAAAATCAATTCGAGTATCTGTTTATCGGTCATAATCGCCGATTCTTCAACTAATCCTTTCTCAATAGCTTTGGCGAGTAGTTTAGATTTGTCCATACCGCGACCATCATCGATAATCTCAATGACGATATGGCCGCCACGATGATAGGCTTTAAGCTCAATGGTGCCAGTTTCAGGCTTACCGGCGGCAATACGTTCAGCTGGCATTTCAATGCCATGATCTAAACTGTTGCGAATCAAATGCACGAGTGGATCGTTAATTAATTCAACGACTGCTTTATCCACTTCGGTATTTTCACCGACCAGTTTGAGAGTGATTTTTTTATTTAATTTTGTGCTGATATCGTGCACTAGTCGCGGAAAACGACTGAATACAAAGCTAATGGGCAGCATTCGGATATTCATGACGCTTTGTTGCAAATCGCGTGTATGGCGCTCAAGTTGCGCTAAGCCGCGTTTGAGTTGCCCGACTTTATCCATAGTGAAATTTTCACCAATCAGTCCTAGCATGGATTGAGTAATTACTACTTCACCCACCATATTGATAAGTGTGTCGATTTTGTCCGTATCAACGCGAATAGAACTGGATGCTTTAGGAGCATTTTTTGCTGAATCAGATTCAGAAGATGCTTTTTTGACAACCGTTGTAGGTGGTGGCACTATAACAGGCGCAATCACTTCTTTTGTTTCGACGACAGCTGGTGTCGGAGCAGATACTGGCGTTGCGACTTTAGGTTTCTTTTTCTTTTTGGGTTTTGCTAAGGGAGAAAGTTCGAGTTCACAATCTTCTTCAACCCAGCTAAAAATTTCACGCACCGTACTTTCCGATGCATCGCTCACCAATACCAAATCCCATGAAATATTACATTCTTCAGGGTCGAGTTCATTGAAATCCGGCACATCTTGTATGTTTACATTAGTGGTTAATTGACCCAGTGCGCTGAGTTCGCGAAATAAGCGAACAGGATCATTTCCCGTTTTAAGTAAATTGAGATAAGGGCAGAAAGATATTTTCCAGCCTTGTTCTTCTTCAATTTCAGGTTCCTCGTCTTCTTCCTGTGATTGAATAGGTGAGGGTGCTGTGTTTATAGCAGGTGTTGCAACGACATTTGGCTGAGTATTCGCGCTACTTTCGCCATTTAACTCTGTTTCTAAAGCAGATTGATGCACAGCGACACTTTCTGCGTTAACATCTTCTTCATTTTGAATGGATGTTAACATTTCACGCAAGCAATCAACTGAACCTAAAAGTACATCAACGGCTTGTTTTGTGACTTGACGGCGACCATCACGCATTTCATCAAGTAGCGTTTCCATGATGTGCGTGTATTCTGCCACGACTGTAAACCCAAATGTACCGCTTCCGCCCTTAATAGAATGGGCTGCTCTGAAGATGGTATTGATAGCCTCAGGGTCAATGTCACCAATATCTAGCGACAATAACCCCGATTCCATCGCTTCTAAGCCTTCGAAACATTCTTCAAAGAAGACCTGATGAAATTGTGACATATCGATAGACATAATTTTACCTGTTGTGTGTGCCTAAATTGTACTAGTTAAGGTTGAAAATCAACCATGGCTAAAGTTGACACTGTGCTTAAGACAGTGTTGAATTAAGAACTTGTACGCTTAAGATAGGTTTATCTTAAGCGTTTTAACCTGTTTTGTTACATTCTTTATTATTCGAATGTGCAAATAATTGAAGGGTTATACGATGATTTCTTGCAATCTTGCGCCATGTGCAGCGGCAGCAGCGTCATCAAGTGTTCCTTTATCTTGCAATGTCGTAATCATGGTACGAACATAGGCAACAGATTCAAGCATCGCTTCAATATTTGCAGTATTTGTTTCTTTGAGTTTATCAAGCATTTGACCTAATAAAACTTCCATTATTTTTGCGTAATCTGATACGGTCGTAAATTCAAACATAGCGCAATCCCCTTTAATGGTATGGGCGCCGCGTTTAATTGTTGCCATTTTTTCTTCATCAAAAGCATTTAAATCAATACTTTCTAAATCCGTTTTCATTGCGTCTAAATAGCCAAGACATTCTTCAAAGAGTTCAGCGTGAAACTGTGTCATATCAACGGACATGGTCTTTTCCTTATGGTTAAGTAAATTAAACTGCGTAGGGTGGTTGAGTCTTCTAATCTAACACTTTTAAGAGCGTTTTCAAAAGTTGATCGGGATTAAATGGTTTAACCATCCAACCTGTTGCCCCAGCAGCTCTACCTTCCTGCTTTTTTTCGACGCTCGATTCTGTCGTTAAAAGTAGCATTGGCACATATTTATACTGCGATAATTGCCGAAGATCACGTATTAACGTAATGCCATCTTTGTTTGGCATATTGACATCAGTTACGATGCAATCAAACGTATGTGCCATGGCTTTTTCGAGAGCCTCTACACCATCTTCAGCTTCTTGTACTTCGTAACCAGCTGTTTTTAATGTAAATGACACCATTTTTCTCATTGAAGCTGAATCATCAACCGCAAGAATGCTTACCATTATTTTCTCCTGAGTAATTAAAAATGCTGTGTAAATATTACAGTATCTTTGATTACCTTGTTAAGCATTACTGCTATTTTGTTTCGCATTGACGATAGAGATGTCTTTATACAAATTAAATAGCAGACTATGTTTAACCAACTGATTGTTATAAATACTTAAATAAACTCATTCCTTGAACTTTAGCAAACGACTGTTGAGCCGCTTGAAGAGAAGTTTGTTGTGAATTGAGTTTAGTAATGGCATCGGCCATATCTAAATCAGCTACATTTGAAAGTGCTGTTTTAGTATTGATGATGAAGTCATCATTCGTTGCTTTTTGACGATCAAGGGCATTTTGACGTGCACCAATGCTTGCGTGTACTGTTGTCACACGTACTAACGCATCATCAATTTGTTTGAGCGTTTCTAATGTGGGCTTATCTGCTTTTAATTCAGCGGTGAATTTTTTAATAGCGTCAAAAACGGATGTGCCGTCTTGCGTTGAACCAAAAACAGCAGGGCCTGTATCGCCATCGGTAATGGTACGAGATATGCCAACTTGAATGGCACGTTGCTTAAATGATCCCGCATAAGTAAAAGAAGGGGCAGGCGTGTCAGTTTCAGGTGCGTTAGGATCAGCAACTACTTTGCTATAGGGCATTGTTGTTGATTTGGTACCTGCAAAGATATATTCACCGTTTGCGTTACGTGTGTTAGCTAAGCTTAAAAGATGGTCGCTTAACTGATCAAACTCTGAAGCTATCGCATTACGTGATATCGTTGAATTACCAGAATCACTCACTCCTTGCAAACCCAGTTCTTGCAAGCGTTGAATGGTGTCTGTCGCGTTTGTCAGTGCTGTTTCTTCAAGGCCAAGACGTTGATTTGCCGCTGCAATATTTTCTTGATACTGTGTGGTCAGTGCAATCGATTCTTTAAATCCAAGCGAATATGCCGCCGCAGAAGGATTTTCAGATGGTGTTAAATATTTTTGACCCGATGAAATTTTCGCTTGCGTATTGGTTAATTGCGCTTGCTGATTGGCCATCGAGTTAATATTAAATTGTTGCGGATAGGCGGTTGAAATACGCATGTTAGTCTCCTAAATTTATCTAATTGCGCCAAGTAAGCTGTCAAAAAGTGAGCGCGAAATCGCGATAACTTGTGATGACGCTTGATACGCATTTTGAAATTTAATTAAATTTGCGGCTTCTTCGTCAAGGTTAACCCCTGCAAAACTGGCTCGCGCTTCGATAGCTTGATTATTGAGTGCTTTTTGGGCAGATAAACTCACATTTGCAGCATTCGTGGATGAGCCAACTTTTGCTACGAGTGTTTGATACGTTTGTGCCAGCGTATTGCCACCAAACAATATCCCTTGGTTTTCTAAACCAGCCAGCGCAAGTGCGTTAGTGTTATCGCCTACATCGCCACTTGTGGATGCGGCAGCAATGGCTCTAGGATCCGTAATGACCGCATTGATATTTCTTGCTGCTAAGTACGTTGGGCGAATAATGAAGCTTGATGTGCCAGCGGGTGGAGCAACTTGAGTAATATTTATCCCATCAACGGTAGTTGGCAGACCGCCTGTAGGTAGCATTACTTTGGTATTATCATTTAATCTTGTGAGGGTATAAGAGCCAGCAGCATAATCTAAACGGTAATCACTGGCTTGCATTTGATTAAGTGTCGCTGAATCAAAAGTGGCTTTAATGTAACCACCCGCATTACCAATACTTGAAAATACAGGAATTTGTTCTGGTTCAAAGGTAAACATCGCTTTGCCCGTAGCGCCGTTTAAGTCAACCCCTTGCGTATGAATATCATTGAATGCTTGACCGATGCCCGCTGCAACAAGACCGAGTTGCTGTTGCGCTGGATCTAGTACTTGATCACGGAACTTAATGGATCCGGCAAGTGCACCACTTGAAAATTGGCTACTCACGTCATAACCATTCATTAAAACGGTTTTTTGCATGATGTCGGTAGTTGAATTCGTCAATTCTAATTTTGAGCGTGCATCACCAGAAATCAACGCTTGACCTTGGCCGATAAAAACATCGATTGAACCATCTGGACGAGCAAGCGTTGCAACATCAATGTGTTCAGCTAATTGTGCTAGTAAAGAATCCCGTTGATCGAGTAATTCGTTAGGTGCTTGTGTGCCGCCACCACTGGTTAAAGTAGCAATTTTAACGTTCAGGTCAGCAATGTTTTGTGTGAAACTATTGATTTTATCGACAGATTCCTGCATTTTTGCGTTGTTTTGTGCACGAAATGTATCTAAACGTGATGAAACAATATTGAACTGTGTAGATAATGTTTTTGCCTCACTCACCATCACTTGACGTGCGGGAATTGAGGTGGGATCGCTCGATACGCCGTTTACAGAATTGAAAAATGATTTAATTGCGTTAGACATGCCCGATTCTGGATTGGCTAACAGGTTATCCACTTGCGCTGTCATTGCTTGAAATGCATTTGCATCACCTAGCGAAGACGCAGACGAGCGAATATTGCTATTAATAAATTGGTCGTAATTGCGAGTAATACTGGTGACGTCAACACCATTGCCAACAAAGTTTCCTGCACTATAGGAAGAGGGATTCGTTGATAAGTTGGTATCTTGACGGCTGTAACCGTCTGTATTTACGTTAGCAACGTTGTTGCTTGTTGTCTGCATTGACCGTTGGAAGGCCATCAAACCTGTTAACGCTGTACCTAAAATTCCACTGGACATGGGAATAACCTATTTTTAAAGTGTTTGATAAATTAAGCGATGTTTACTTCACCGCAAGCGCTGTATTTTCGGCAAATAAATTCAAAGCATTACTTTGGTATATATGCATCACTTTATCCGCGTAACTTGGATCGGTTGCATAACCGGCTCGTTGCAATTCACGCATATACTGACCTGCATTGTTCACTTTTGTTAATGCAGTTTCGTAACGTGGATTATCTCGAATAAAGTTGACATAATCGTTAAAGCTTTCTTGGAAAGAGGTGTAGGCTCTAAAGCCTGAACTCACTCTTCTTGCAATGCCTTGGTCAAATTCAAGTGTAGACACCTGAGATTGTTTTCCTCGCCATGAGCGATCGGCTTTAATGTTAAACAAGTTATAACTACTTGTTCCATCGGCATTTTTAATCACCGAGTTACCCCAGCCGCTTTCTAATGCAGCTTGCGCTAGTAAGGCATTAGGATCAATACCTAATGATTTTGCCGCTTGCTGTGCAAAGGGTTGAAGTTGTTTAACAAAGTCAACTGCGGAACTTATCGGCACGCCGTGTCTATTCTTAAATGCCATTTCGTCATTGCCATCGAATTCACTGTTATTAAACAAGAATCCATTGGGCATTTTTACAGACGTCACAGGGTTGTTTAAATAGGCTTCTAGGCTTTGTGGATTTGGATTTGCTGGTTTGGGTGTCAGTTGCTTGACAATTAAATCTGCGAGTCCCACGCCCGGTTTACCTGCTAAATGGACAGACAATTGTTGATCGTACATTTGATTGTAAGTATCACTTTGATCACTCTCGAATGCACCTTCTGCGAGTTTTGCTGAGCGCATGCTTTTTAAAATGTTATTTAAAAATAACGCTTCAAATTGTTTAGCAACTTGCTTTAATGCTTCAGGTGAGTGATCTTTGGATTCTTTTTTGAGCTTGGTAAATTCGCTAAAATCGTAAGCATTTGATTGTGCACTTGCGTTTAGCGTTGACGTGTTATTTAACATAGCCTTATCTCATCACTTTAAAATAATGATTTAAATAATAATTAATTCTGCGTGCAGAGCGCCAGCGGTTTTCAATGCTTCTAATATAGCCACTAAATCGCTTGGAGCCGCGCCGACTTGATTGACTGCATTAACAAGGTCATCAAGTGATACACCGCCTTTGAAGGCAAACATACGGTTTTTCTCTTCTTTTACGCTGACGTTTGAATTGGGTGTTGCTGCAGTTTGTCCATTGGATAGCGCGTTTGGCTGACTCACATTGATATTTTCATCAATGGTAACTACGAGACTACCATGCGACACGGCTGCAGGGGATACACGCACTTTATTACTGATAACAACTGTTCCCGTTCTTGAGTTAACAATGACGCGAGCAGGTGCTTCATCCATATCGACATTGAGATTTTCAACTACCGAAGCAAAAGAGACTTTTTGTCCTAAATCGCTCGGTGAGTTAACGCGCACAGAGGTGGAATCAATGGCTCTTGCTGTGTTTGTTCCAAGTAATTTATTGATAGACTCCGCCATGCGAGTGGCTGTTGTGAAATCAGAGCGATTTAAATTAAAAACCAGCGAATCACCATCAGAAAAAGGCGTTGGTACGGTGCGTTCAACTAACGCGCCATTGGAAATACGCCCCGCGCTTGGGTTATTGATGGTAATGTTGGATCCGTCTTTGCCGGTAGCTGCCATGCCGCCCACTACTAGATTGCCTTGTGCAATCGCATAGACTTCACCATCAGCCCCTTTCAGCGGCGTCATGAGAAGTGCGCCACCGCGTAGACTTTTGGCGTCACCAATAGAGGCAACCGTGACATCAATAGCCATGCCAGGTTTGGCAAAAGCGGGCAATTCAGCTTGCACAGCAACAGTTGCAATGTTTTTGGCTTTTAATTGCAGCATGTCTTGTTGAGAGAGTGTAATGCCATATCGTTTCAACATATTGGTTATACTTTGTCTTGATGTGGGTGAACTTGTACTACTATCACCTGATTTATCAAGGCCGACAACCAAACCGAAACCGACCAATTGGTTGGTTCGAATACCTTCAATTGAAGCGATATCTTTAATACGTTCAGCTAGTACAGGGTTTGAAAAAGCCGTAAGCATTAGCATCAAAATCAAAGAGTAATTTCGCAGATTCATGTTATTGCTCATGTATTTAAAGAGGGAACCAAGGGCTATTAAATACACGTGACAGCCAGCCATGCGTATTCGCGTCATTCATTGAGCCTTCACCGGTGTACATAAAGGTCGCATCAGCAATTTTTTCTGAATCAATAATATTGGTTGGTTTAATGTCAATAGGGCGAACAATACCTGATAAACGAATAAATTCATCACCTTGATTTAATGTGACCCGTTTTTCACCCCGGATTTTTAAATTTCCATTGGGTAGCAACTCCACCACCGTCACTGAAATTAAGCCGCTCAATTGGTTGTTTTGTAAAACATCACCTTGTCCTTCAAATTCCTTTTCAGATAACATACTCGTTTTCATATCACCACCAAGCAAAAGTGCCCCTAATCCAAACAGTGTCGGCAGACTTGCTGAAATGGTGTCTTTTTTACTGTCTCTGTTTTGTGCTCTTTTAATGGAGTTAGTTCTTTCTAGTAAATTAACCGTCAAAATATCACCTACACGTCTCGCAGTATGATCTTCAAATAATCTATTGTCGTAGCCGGCCATATAAATGCCCCCAGAGCTTTGAGCAGGGGGGCGTAAATCAGCAGGCGCAACGGGTGAGAATGACGGCTCACGTTTTGGTAAAGGTGCGCTACACGCTGCTAAAAGTAGCGGCATAAGGACAATAAAACGCAGTTTACGTGTCATCATTTTAATCACTTTTTAGAGATTTTGTGTGGCATAAGACAGCATTTGATCTGTCGTTGAAATTGCTTTTGAGTTCATTTCATAAGCGCGTTGGGTTTCGATCATCCCCACCAATTCTTCCACTACATTAACGTTTGATGTTTCAAGTGAGTTTTGCACAATAGCCCCAAACTCTTGCTGTCCGGGTGTGCCAATCACTGGCGGACCACTTGCACCGGATTCACGGTATAAGTTCTCACCAATTGGTTCAAGACCTGCAAGATTGATAAAGTTTGCTGTTTGAATTTGTCCTACATTTGATGGTTGCGGATTGTTTGGTTGTAAAACAGAAACCGTACCATCAGTACCAATAGTGATACTCAGTGCGTCTTGCGGAATGGTCATTGAGGGTGTCAATGGTAAGCCGTTTGCGTTTACAATTTGACCATTCAAATCCAATTTTAACTGACCGTCACGAGTATAGGTAATCGAGCCGTCAGGCATGGTGACTTGCAAGAAACCACGACCATTAATCGCGATATCCATTTGATTACCCGTTTGCTCCACGTTACCTTGTGTGTGCAATTTTTCAGTTGCCATCGTTTTGACACCTGTACCTAATTGCATACCTGTTGGCAACTGACTAGTTTGTGACGTTTGCGCACCGACTTGACGCATATTTTGATACATCAAATCTTGAAAAACAGCACGATCTTTCTTAAAGCCGGTCGTGTTGACGTTTGCCAAGTTGTTTGAAATAACTGCCATTCGAGTTTGCTGCGCATCTAAGCCTGTCTTTGCAACCCATAATGAACGTTCTGTCATGATTTTCCCCTAAAGTAATCGTTGTTGTGTGTATAGATAAAAGCAGATTTTATGCCAATTACATTTGCAATAATTTGGCGCTAGCCGCTGCATTTTCTTTGGCGTTTTTCATGATGTTGGTTTGCATTTCAAAATTACGTGCTAACTCAATCATATCCACCATCGCACCAACGGCGCTTACGTTACTTCCTTCGATCGAACCTTGTATAATTTGAACTGACGCATTATCTGCAGGCACACTTCCGTCTTTGATATAAATTAAACCGTCATTGCCTTTTTCAATGTTTTTCAAATCGGGTTTGACTAATTTAATTTTATCAACCGTGAGCATAGTAGCCGCGTTTTCAGCACCAAAGGGAACAATACTAATACTTCCGTTACTGTTAATGTTGAGTTTCTCAGCAGGTGGAATTTTAATTGCGCCATTTTGACCCATTACAACAAGGCCAGAACTTGTTTGCAGTTGACCATCAGGTGTCATTTTTAAGTCGCCAGCGCGGGTGTAAGCTTCTTTGCCTTTACTGTCTTTCACAGCAAAAAAACCTTGGCCGTTAATAGCGATATCGAGATCATTCCCCGTTGCTTGAATAGGGCCTGTGGTGAAATCTGTGGCGGGTTTTTCAGTTTGCGCGAATACGCGTGTCGGATAACCGTCACCGTAAACGGGCATACTGCGGAATTGTTGCAGATCCGATTTAAACCCTGTGGTTTGAGTGTTTGCCAAGTTATTGGCGTTTGCCGTTTGAGCCAGCAGCGTCTGCGTGGCTCCACTCATGGCAATATAAAGACTACGATCCATAAAATGCTCCTAATTAAACGCTGCTACTCAAAGGTTAAAAAACTAAATACGTAGAACGCTTTCAGCTAATGTTTTTTGAATGCTGATCGCTTGAGAGTTTGCTTGATACGCTTGTTGCGCGATAATCAATTTTACTAATTCTTCTGACAAGTCGACATTTGAGGTTTCAAGTGAAGATGAGCGAACCGCACCAAACCCACTAATACCCGCTTTGCCAAAGTTAGCTGCACCAGTTTCGGGTGATTGTTCCCACATGTTTCCACTCATTACTTCTAATCCCTGTTTGTTGCTGAAATTAGCTAAAGCAACTTGGCCAAGTGGTTTCGTGTAACCGTTAGTGTACTTAGCAAATACAACACCGCTTGGATCAACGTCAACTGAAGACAGTGTGCCTGTTGGCAAACCGTTTTGTTCTAAATTATTGACCGCAAACTGTGAAGCATGTTGCGTGGTGCCAGCAAGGCTGATGCTAATGGTCATTGGCTTGGCAACTAAATCAGGATTGATAGCTGTCATATCGATGCTTCCAAAATCAACTACCACTGGGTTGGTTGGCAGTGAATTTCCTGGTGTTACTGTAGCAGCATTCGCTTTTAAGTTTGCCAAATCTTGCGCAACGGCATCATTGTAATTTTGTGTCGCGGTTTCAGCAGTTGCTTTTGCCGCGTCAGCATCAATAACAGCTGCATCTAAATTTGTTTGAGCTGCAGCAAGCGCAACTCCTGAAAGTGCTAGGGTATTTTTTGCGTCATTGATAATGTTTTCTAAAGCAGGTA
>CAJBJW010000047.1 GCA_903953455.1 uncultured Pseudomonadota bacterium
ATGCTTGCTTTACAGAGACTTTTAGCTAAACGTTTTGGTGTGATTCCCATGGAAACAGTTTCCTTGATTTCTCAGGCACCTCTTGAGGATATTGAACGATGGTTTGATAGGGCTATTGACGCCAAAGCACTCTCTAACGTCTTCGAAGATTAATTAACTGTCGGGTATCATCAGTGGCAAAAAATCACGTTATTTAACTGTTCAAAATTAGCAAAATATATTAACAATTAACCCTGTGTGTTCCGCGATTTAAGAAGGATAAAAATCCAACATACATAATGCTTTAGCGGCATGCATCCGACCATCAATGAGCATAGTCGTTATTTGTTGTGCCCTTTGCATATAAGTATCCGTGAGTTCTTGATACGCCTGAGGAAGATGATATTTTTCAAGTCGAGATAATTTACCATCGAAGGCGGAGGCCACGCAAAGTAAGTCTAGCAGAAAATAACGTTCATGCTCTTCAACCGTATTGAGTATTTTCAAAAATCTATCCCAATCATCGTAGTCAGCGTGATTATCCATATCGAAGGTTGTACTAATACGGGTTAGGAGAACCAGCATATTGGGATGATAATTTTGTGCAAGCACCATCATCGTTGCTACTGCTCGAACCGCCCCTTCCCTTGCTTGCGGACTGAGGCTAGCCATTAAATCATCCGTGAGAATCTGCTGAGCAAGATATTCCGCTAATTTATGTCCAAATAAGCGTAACCGAGCCTCTTTAGCGACTTTATAAAGTGTGAAAGCATCCCAAAATCCTGTAATAGGAATAGCAATCCAACTAAACGCCGTTCGAGAGCCTCCTTTACCAAACGTATTCGTCAACACAATTCTTGCTAGCAGACTACTCAATACCACTTTTACCTTGTATAAAGCAGCAATCATAAATAATTTTGATTTTGATAAATGTTTAAGTGGATCGATGCCTAGATAATGCACAACCGGATCAGGGAGTTCCATGGCCGCTCGAGCAAGCATCATTGACGTGGCATATTCAACAGGTAAAAGGCTATCCATGGACGATTGATGATGACCTGTCAAACAGGACAAACTGTATACGGTTCTCAATCCTAACCAAAATAGTACCGCAAATTCAATAATCAGCATAAAAGCTAAAACGCAGAGATACAACGTATAATATTCGGTAGAGGGAAGCACACTTTTGTAATGCCATTCAATCCAAACAGTTACAAATGTAGTCAAGGATCCCACACCAAAGGCCACAATCGCCGCAAATCCAGTGATATTAGCCGATAATGATTGCAACACGGCATCAGCGGGCAACTCATCAATCGTCAAATTTTGTAACGCTGCAGTCCCAAATTTTTTCCCCAAATAATCAAAATAGCGTACACCCCAACGCTCAAGTAAACTCGGTTTGTATTCGCTAACAACTAGGTTGGTCAATGAATGTTCAGATTGCATATTTTTAACCTACGTTGAATAAAAAATTTTGATCGGCCTTGATAAATGAATAACCCAAATGCTTGTACCCTATTCTTCGTTTTTCACTCATTCTCTCAAGCATTGGAACCTTACTATCCACATAATCATAAATTCGCACGTCTGTTTTTGCATCATATAAACGATGTAATCTGCCCACATACTGAGCTAACGTTCCTTTCCAGGATATTGGCATGACCAAAAACAAGGTATCTAATCGCGCATAATCAAAACCTTCTCCAAGATAACGCCCTGTTGCAATAATAACAACCTCTTCATTAGGCAAAATGGCCTGTAATTCACTAATCAATAGTTCCCGCTTTTTTGCATCCATACCGCCTTGCATCACAAATACATTCTTGACGAAAACTTGGATTTTATTCGCTAATAACAACACATGCTCCCTACGTTCAGTTAATATTAACAACGATCGTTTTTCAAATAGGGCTTTTTTAATATCGTTAAGAATAAATTGATTGCGCAAATCATCATTCACCAATGCCTGATAAATATGAGTCATTGAGAGTTTGGAAGAAACGGGCAAAGGCATCTCAAAATCCGTATGCCGCTGGATAACAAAATGATCGAAAGGTCTCTTTGAGGCTTGCTTTTTTGCGTTCACTTCATGGCGTATTGGACCACACTGCATAAAGACAATCGGATGATGTCCATCTTTTCTTGTCAGTGTAGCAGATAATCCCAGTACATATTTTGCTCTACACGCTAAGGCAACCAGCTCAAAACTCACGGCAGATAAATGATGGCATTCATCAAAAATAATCTGCCCATAATTCGCCACCAAATCATCGACAACTTGATTTTTCGACAGACTTTGAATAAGTGCAACATCAATAATGCCGGTGGCTTTATTTTTTCCACCGATAATTTTGCCAATCACCTGTGTGGGCAAATTTAAAAACATCTGAATTCGCTCTAGCCATTGATCTAAAAGTTGCCTGCGATGAACCACAATTAACGTATTCACTTTGCGATGAGCCAATATATTGAGTGCAATCACCGTTTTACCAAACGCTGTCGTTGCTGATAACGTTCCTGTATCATGCTCAAGTAGCTTACCAACCACCTGCTCCTGCTCGATGGTGAGTTTCCCTTGAAATTGGACATCCCCAATTTTATTACCTTCAAATCGTTTATCTTAAGTGATAGATTCAATTTTCAAATCATCAAGTAGATTCAATAACTCATCCTGACAGC
>CAJBJW010000048.1 GCA_903953455.1 uncultured Pseudomonadota bacterium
CACATTACCCAGTGCTAAACCCGCCAACATTTTTTCTTGATGGGTTTCACCCTTTTGCTGTACAATACGCAAACCCGATTCAAATAAACGCACACGTGTTTGTTGACGATTGGTATTATGCAGCGCCGCATTGAGTAAACCGCCCCAAAGCGTCGTACGCATGACAGCAAGTTCAGCCGAAATGGGGTTTTGCAAACGAATAAACTGCGCACTTGGCGCAATTGTTTGTTGCATCGCTTCATCAATAAAGCTGTAGGTAATGGCTTCCTGATAACCACTATCGACCAGTAAATCTTTGACGCGCTCTAAATCAATCGTACTTTCTGTGGCTTCATTCAGTGACGAGCGCACTAAAATTTGATTATTAGGCAAATTATTATAGCCATGAATTCGCGCGATTTCTTCGATCAAATCGGCTTCAATAGCAATATCAAAACGGAAACTAGGTGGAATCACTTTCCAGCCATCCGCTTGCGCAGAAACGTGCAATCCAAGGCGCGTTAAAATGTCGTTGACCGCTTGTGCTTCAAACGCCATGCCTAAAATCTGTGTCAATTTCGCTTCACGCAACACAATCGGCTCACGTTTAGGCAAATCAGCTTGACTACTGATATTTGTGATTTCTCCCGCATTGCCGCCGCAGATGTCTAAAATGAGTTGCGTTGCGCGTTCAATTGCACGATGTTGCAATTCAAAATCCACGCCACGCTCAAAACGGTGAGAAGAATCCGTATGCAAACCAAAATGACGCGCTTTGCCGGCAATTGCCAAAGGTGCAAAAAATGCGCATTCCAAAAATACAGTCTGAGTATTTTCATTTACTGCGCTGTCATTTCCCCCCATCACGCCAGCTAACGCGAGTGGGTGTTTATCGTCTGCAATCACTAAATGATTATCCGCCAGCGTAATCGTTTGCGCGTTGAGTAATTCAAGCGTTTCACCATTTCTTGCATAACGAACATGAATATCGCCATGTAATTTTTGCGCATCAAAAACGTGTAGCGGTTGACCCAACTCAAGTAACACGTAATTAGTTACATCAACAAGCGCACTCAATGAACGCAGACCACTACGACGCAGACGCTCTTGCATCCAAAGTGGGGTTTGCGCCTGATTGTTCACACCAGAAATAACACGCCCTAAATAACGTGGACACGCTTGCGGTGCATCAACATGAACCGATAATTTCTCAGTTGACGTCACAGCAGCAGCTTGAATATCGGGAATGGCTAACGTTAATTGATTTAACACAGCAATTTCTCGCGCAACGCCTTCAACGCTCAAACAATCAGCGCGATTAGGGGTTAAATCCACTTCAATGCTGTTATCGTTTAATTGCAAATAGTCACGAATATCGACGCCAACAGGGGCATCAGCAGGCAATTCCATCAAACCTTCCGCTTCAGCAACAAGACCTAATTCTTTTGCCGAGCACAGCATTCCAAACGATTCAACGCCACGTAATTTAGATTTTTTAATTTTAAAATCACCGGGAAGAACAGCACCAATAACGGAGGCAGGAATTTTTAAACCGGGACGGACATTGGCAGCACCGCAAACAATTTGCAGTGGCTCTGCTTCACCGACATTCACGCGGCAAACACGAAGTTTATCGGCATCGGGATGCTGCTCTGTTTCAAGCACTTCACCCACAACAACGCCGCTAAATTGCGCGGCAACTGGCTCAACGGCATCAACTTCAAGACCGGCCATGGTGATTTGCGCCACAAGCTGCTCCGTGCTGAGCGCGGGATTCACGTAAGTTCTTAACCAAGTTTCACTGATTTTCATCGTTTTAACGTCCCTGCCTTAGTTGAATTGTTGTAAAAATTTTAAATCATTTTCAAAAAACAAACGTAAATCGTTAATGCCATAACGCAGCATTGCGAGTCGCTCAACGCCCATACCAAAGGCAAAACCGCTATACGTTTCGCTGTCAATGTTCACGGATTTAAAGACTTCGGGATGAATCATGCCGCAGCCCATCACCTCAAGCCAGCCAGTATGACTGCATACGCGACATCCTTCACCACCACACATCACGCATTCAATATCCACTTCAGCCGACGGTTCAGTAAACGGAAAATAAGAGGGACGGAATCGAACTTGAATATCTTTTTCAAAGAAAGCGCGTAAAAATTCATATACCACGCCTTTCAAATCCGCAAAACTCACGTTGGTGTCCACCAAAAAACCTTCCACTTGGTGGAACATAGGCGTATGCGTAATATCGGAATCACAACGATACACGCGACCGGGAGCAATGACTTTAAGCGGTGGTTTTTCAGACTCCATGACGCGAATTTGCACAGGTGACGTATGGGTACGAAGGACACGATGCGCATCAAAATAGAATGTATCATGCATCGCGCGTGCAGGATGATGAGCGGGAATATTGAGCGCTTCAAAATTATGGTAATCATCTTCAATTTCTGGGCCTTCCACCACTTGAAAACCCACACTAGCAAAAATTTTATTAATGCGACGTAGCGTGGTGGTGACAGGGTGAAGCCCCCCCACTTTTTGACCACGACCCGCTAATGTCACATCAATACGCTCGTTTGCTAAACGGGCGAGTAAAGCGGCTTGTTCGAGTTCGATTTTTTTAGCGTCCAATGTATCTTGAAACGCCTCTTTGGCTTGATTGATCACTTGGCCCGCTTCTCTGCGTTGATCGGGTTCAAGCCGCCCTAATTCCTTCATTTGGGCAGTAAAAACGCCTTTTTTCCCTAAATAATGCACACGAACATCATCAAGGCTCGTTAAATCAGTGGCGTTAGCAAGCGCATGCAACGCCTGCGTAAGAAGAGCTTCTAAATTATCGGACACGGGTCAACTCGCGGTAAGTGAAGAAAAAGTGATTTAAAAATAGATATCTATAAATACAAAAAAATCTGCCCACTGTTTAAGTTGGGCAGATTTTTGATGTTAAAAAAGCGAATCGATTTAGAGCGAACTCATGTTTGCTTTTGCGATTTCTGCAATTTTACCAAATGCGTCAATATCACGAACAGCGATATCAGCCAACACTTTACGGTCAATTTTAACATTTGCTTTTGTTAAGCCATTAATTAAACGGCTGTAAGAAATGCCAAACATACGCGAAGCTGCATTGATACGCACAATCCATAACGCACGGAATTGACGTTTTCTTTGTTTGCGATCGCGGTAAGCATACTGACCAGCTTTAATAACAGCCTGCTTTGCAACGCGATAAACGCGACTGCGAGCGCCATAATAGCCTTTGGCTTGTTTAAGAATTTTTTTGTGTCTTGCTCTGGCGGTAACGCCACGTTTTACTCTAGGCATGATTTATTCCTTATTTTTTAAATCAAAGATAAGGAATCATGCGGTTCGCCATTCGTAAATCCGAAGGATGTACTGAATTAGGCGCACGCAATTGTCTTTTTCTTTTAGTCGATTTTTTCGTCAAAATATGACGACGGTGTGAGTGACCACATTTCAAACCACCGTTACCGGTACGTTTAAAACGTTTCGCAGCACCGCGATTAGTTTTAATTTTTGGCATTTGTTTGCTCCAAATAAAATAAAAAAAGTCCCTGAGAAAAGTTCATTTAGGCAAAATGCGTGGCCTAAATAAAACAAAAGTCACCCGTTCCATGCGTGACTTGTACTACTATTTTTTCTTTTTCGGTGCAAGAACCATGACCATTTGTCGACCTTCCATTTTAGGAAACTGTTCAACAATCGCCAATTCTTCCAAATCTTTTTCGATGCGTTTTAGCACGTCCATGCCCAATTCTTTATGAGCCATCTCACGTCCACGATACCGCAGCGTAATTTTGGTTTTATCGCCATCGCTCAGAAATTTAAGCAAACTTTTTAGCTTAACTTGATAATCACCGTCATCGGTTCCGGGTCGAAACTTAATTTCTTTGACCTGAACTTGCTTTTGCTTTTTCTTAGCAACGGCTAGTTTCTTGTTTTGTTCAAACTGAAACTTGCCATAATTCATAATTTTGCAAACTGGTGGATCTGCATTAGGCGAAATTTCAACCAAATCCAAATCGTCGTCGTACGCTAATTTTCTTGCTTCATCAATGGGAATAATACCTAGTACTTCACCATTCGCGCCCGTCACTCTCACTCGCCGAGCGGTGATCATATCATTTAAACGCGTTTCATCTTTTTTCGCAGCGATACCTTAATCCTCCACGTTAATTATTCTTTGTTTGCGATGATCTGCGCGAATTTTGCGCTAAAGTCCCCAATCGTCAAACTACCTAAGTCGTCACCCTTCTGAGTGCGTACCGTGATTTTTTGTTCTTCTAATTCTTTGTCACCGATAATAACAAGATACGGTACACGTTGCATAGAATGCTCTCGGATTTTAAACCCGATTTTTTCATTTCTCAAGTCAATTTTGACGCGAACACCTTGAGATTCCAAAGTTTTTAGTACTTGATGCGCATAATCTGCATGTCTATCTGCAATCACCATAACCATAACTTGCACAGGTGAGAGCCATGTGGGGAAAGTACCCGCATGTTGTTCAATCAAGATTCCAATGAAGCGCTCAAGCGATCCCAAAATGGCGCGATGCAGCATCACCGGCACTTGGCGAGAACCATCTTCAGCAATAAAACTTGCGCCAAGACGTCCAGGCATTGAAAAATCAACTTGAATCGTACCGCATTGCCAAACACGACCAATACAATCTTTCAGAGAAAATTCAATCTTTGGACCGTAAAATGCACCTTCACCCGGTTGCAATTCCCAAGCTAATTTTTTTGCATTTAGAGCAAGTTCAAGCGCGGCCTCTGCTTTATCCCAAACTTCATCACTACCTACCCGATTTTCAGGACGAGTTGACAATTTAATGATGACATCGTCAAAGCCAAAGTCTTTGTAAACGTCATATAATAACTCGATAAACGTGGCGACTTCTTCTTGAATTTGCGATTCAGCGCAGAAAATATGTGCATCATCTTGCACAAAATTACGCACACGCATCAAACCATGAAGGGTGCCTGACGGCTCATTACGGTGACATGAACCAAATTCTGCTAAGCGAATTGGCAAATCACGGTAACTCTTCATCCCTTGATTGAAAATTTGAACGTGACAAGGGCAATTCATCGGTTTAATTGCGTAATCGCGATTTTCAGAATGCGACGTAAAAATCATCGCACCAAATTTATCCCAATGCCCTGATTTTTCCCACAAAGAACGATCAACTAATTGCGGTGTTCTAACTTCACCATAACCGTTAACGCGTAATTTTTCACGAATATACTGCTCAACTTGTTGATAAATCGTCCAGCCTTTCTCGTGCCAAAACACCATTCCCGGTGCTTCTTCTTGAATGTGGAAGAAATCTAACGTTTTTGCTAATTTACGATGATCGCGTTTTTCCGCTTCTTCAAGGCGTGTTAAATAGGCTTGTAATTCTTTTTTATCACGCCAAGCTGTACCGTAAATACGTTGTAGCATTTCATTTTTTGCATCGCCACGCCAATATGCGCCAGCAATTTTCATCAATTTGAATGCACCTAATTTACCCGTATTGGGTACATGAGGACCACGGCATAAATCAGTGAAACTGCCTTGATTGTAAAGCGATAACACTTGATCAGCAGGAATTGATTCAATAATTTCTGCTTTGTAGGCTTCGCCTTGATTTTTGAAGAAAGTGACCGCGTCATCGCGCGATAATTCAGAGCGAACCACATCACTGTTTTCTGCTACCAATTGCTGCATTTTGGTTTCAATTGCTGCTAAATCATCAGGGGTAAACGCTCTTTCATACGCAAAATCGTAATAAAAACCGTTTTCAATGACAGGCCCTATCGTCACTTGTGCACTTGGAAAGAGTTGCTTTACCGCTTGTGCGAGCAAATGCGCTGTCGAATGACGAATAACATCTAAGCCTTCTTCGTCTTTTGCAGTAATAAGCTGAAGTGTTGCATCGGTTTCAATGAGGGTACTTGCATCAACAAGTTGACCGTTAACTTTGCCTGCAAGTGTTGCTTTAGCTAATCCTGCACCAATAGATTGAGCCACCTCAAGCACACTGAGGGAGGATTCATAAGTACGTTGAGAACCGTCTGGGAGCGTAATGACTAACATGACTGAAAACCTGAAATTGGAAATCTGATGAATAACGCAATAAAAAAGCACTGACGTTGCAGTGCTTTCTTTTGTTTGGTAGGCACGAGTGGACTCGAACCACCGACCCCCACCATGTCAAGGTGGTGCTCTAACCAACTGAGCTACGCGCCTGAAATTTTGTAATTTCAATCCCTCGATTATACCAAGTGATTTGTTTTACGCAACCTTTTTATACATTTTACACTAACATATAGCTTGTTTGATTATTTTGAAAACGAAATAAATTGGCGATAAGGCGACCCCACTTTCCATGTTATGCCTTCACTGTAATAATGCATAAGCGCGAAATACCCAAGGATACCTAGTGTCACGGCCTTGCGAATTTCAACACCAAAAATTTGCTCTGTTAACCACGACACCATCGCATCACCATAAGCTTGCAGTATAAACGCCAAGAAAAATGATATAACTGGCAAGACAATAAAAATCGAAATAGAATTGCGCTTTGCAAACCGATAAAGACCATTTCGGGGCGCTTGAGTATGTTTATTATAATCGTGCGTGACATAAAAAATATAAGCCGTTGCATCATGAACTAAACGCGGCATTAAAATAGCAAAAAAATAATAACTCTCTGAATACAAATAGAAACTACTCACCACAAGCAACACATTCATCCATAAAAAATATTTTCCCAGCAGATTATTCACATAACGCTGACAATAAAAAGCACTCATCAACAATAATAACGTTAAAAAACCCGCTGCGGCTTGAATCTGCGTCATAATCTCCGCATCTAAACTGGTATGCAAAAAAATGCCAATATAAATTAATACCCCAGCAGCCACACTTAACCAAAGTAAAACGTGATAAGCCCACGCAGGCAATTGACAAACCCCTTTTGCAACCCCATGCTGCTGTTTTAAAACATGAAATACCGTCCATGCAGCTACCGCAACATAAAAAACGCGGTAAGGAATGAATAAACTCCCCACACCAAAAACCACAATAATGGCCGCCGTCATCCAAACTAAATGCTTTTTATAGAAATGAAAATAGTCTTTATTACTGACGAGTAAAATGGTACTGGCTAAAATGTGAGGTGTCCCAAACAGCACCTGAAACAATAAAAAATGCGTAGGGCGCGAAGGCAAATTGTCATGCAACCAGCCTTGCCATAATGCATTGTCCAAACCGTATAAAAGCAAACATAATGGGATAATTAAATACAAACCAAGCAAAACACGAAACGAAACACTTAATGGTTCAAATTGATTGATTTCTTCTTTTTTTTCTTCTTTTTCTTGAGATATCAATAACACACTTGACATAATAAAATCCTAATACAGTGAATGAGTCTAAATTGGGACAAGTTCACTCGATTATAAATCAAATTGTTAAGGACAAAAACGATATCATAACTATTGGAATCATAGTATCTACAAAACCAAATCATCCACCACTAAAACTTTCACGCCCGTGAGGCGAATCGCAAATTCAGGCTGACTATTCGCGTCCGTACTGACGTAAAGCAGGTGAGTTTGACTATTAAAAATGACCTGCCCTGTAGCATTTTCAGCACTAAATTTATCACCCACGAATTTAAAAGCTTGATTGCCATCTAAATTTGAATCGGCATCAATACTGGATAAATCAATTTTATCTTTTTCTTTTTGCTTGAAATCAGTAATGGTGTCAGCATTTTTGATATCCGGTCCTGACTCATATTCTGAATTAAATTTGAACACATCTGCCCCAGAGCCTCCCGTTAGGGTGTCTTTTCCAAGGCCACCTATTAAGGTGTCATTTCCAGCTAAACCCGATAGTTTATCTGCCATCGGTGTTCGTGCTAATGATCCTGTCAGCAAATCATCTGCCGCTGAAGGACGAGTACTTATTTCAACCGTGGCAGTCTGGGGACTATACACCCACTCCACGTTTCCCAATTTATCGGTATAACTCACAATAACCCACACTTTATAGCCAACATCACTTTTGGTTAACGTATAAGTGGCTGCGGTCGATAAATTTTTCGTAACAAAATTAGTCTGATTTAATGGCAATACTTCAGTCTGCCATTGATAACTCAATTTTCCGAGTCCATCCGCATCTTTAATTGTATTCGTCAGTGACAACGTCGTCCCAACGGTAGCTGTGCCTTTTATTTTGACGCCTCCAGTATAGGAATGATTTGGCGGGGCAATATACCTATCATCTGTTGACGGATTGGCAAAACTGACCACACCTGAAGTCAGTTGATTTGCTGTCCAATCGCTAATCTGTAACTTGCTTCCGCTATAATCGCCTCCCCAAACAATAACTGAGCCATCTTCCCTCAAGGCTGAAAATGCCTTATAAATTGTATAAATAGCCTTAACATCTATTGAGCCATCCAATTTTGAAGCAACACTACTGCCATTTCCTCCACTATCATTTCCCCAAGTAACAACTGAGCCATCGTCTCTCAATGCAACAAATCCTCCGGTAGCCGTAAAGTAAATTTGCACGACATCAATACGCCCATCGAGTTTTTCCTGAACTGTTGCACTGATTTTAACAAACCCCCAACTAACCACGGATCCATCTTCTCTCAACGCGACAAACGTATTATCTGTAGCATAAATCGTTTTTACTTTCACATGACCGTCAAGCGAAGAGGATACTGCATGACTGTCGCCCCCATTATCCAAATTTCCCCAAGTGACAACGGAACCATCTTCTCTCAATGCCGCAAACGCATTACTGGTAGAAAACACCTCAACAACCCGAATATGACCATCCAGCTCAGATTGAACTAAATGACTATTTTCGCCGCTTTTATCAAAACGACTCGAACGCCCCCAAGTCACCAATGAACCATCTTCTCTCAATGCTGCAAAGGAAATCGAATTGGTATAAATAGCAACAACATCAAGAACACCATTCAACTCTTTACTCACCGATCGATCGTCTACTTCTCCCCAAGATATCACTGACCCATCCGAGCGCAGCGCTGCAAAAGCTCGTTCTGTAGCGTAAATTTTTTTAACGTTAATGGTGCCATCAATAGCATTTTTAACATTAGAACTGTCACCACCAAAATCAAAATCCCCCCATGTAATGACAGAACCATCCTCGCGTAATGCGGCAAAGGCGTATAAATTCGCATAAATATCGACTACTTTTGTCTGTCCACTAAGTTGAACCGCAGCAGAATAGCTATCGCCACCTGTTTCAATTTCCCCCCATGTCACAACACTGCCGTCTTCCCGCAATGCAGCAAAAGCACTCTCATTTGCATACACATTGACGACATCAACTACACCATTAAGCTTTTGAGCAACATCAACACTATAAAGGCCACCACTACCAACATCACCCCAAACAATTAATGACCCATCCTTGCGTAACGCCGCAAAGGCAAACTTATTTGAATAAATGTTAACCACATCAATACGGCCATCAAGTTGCTCAGCAAGTATGCCCGCTTGCTTATCATCAATATGGTCTGTTGAACCCCATGTCACAACGGAACCATCCACGCGCAGCGCTGCAAAAGCGGTGCCTGTAGTAAAAATTTCAACCACATCAATACGACCATCGAGTTGCAGGGCAGTGGCATAATTCATGTTCCCATACAAATCATCTCCCCATGACACAACGGCACCATTGCTTTTTATAGCAGCAAACGCTTTTCCATTTTTAAATTCGTCATAGGGGAATTTTTTAGCCGTTACCGTAAGCGTACCGCGAGGAGGAGTTGAGGAAGTTGCCATAAATATAAGTCCATAATCAGAAAAATATTAACTATTATTTAAAGGATAAAATCTTCTGGCGTCACGTTTGTCACGCCCGTTAGATGAATAATGAATTCAAGTTTATTATCAGCGCTGGTTGTGCCGTAAACATTTTGATCCTTACTATTAAAATAAATTTGTCCAATTAAATTTGAATCAAATTGAGTACCTGACACAAATTTAAACGCTTGATTGCCAATTAACTTACTATTTGCATCAATAGCCGAAAGATCAATTTTGTCTTTTTCGCTACTTTTAAAATCTGTAATCGTGTCTGCATTTTTTGTGATTGCCGCTGTGTCATTGACGGCATTGAATTTGAAAATATCACTGCCCACGCCGCCCGTTAGCGTGTCCTTCCCCAACCCACCAATTAACGTGTCATTTCCCGCGCCGCCCGATAACTTATTAGCTTTCGAGTTACCAGTAAGCTCATCATCTGCTATAGAGGCTTTCTTGCTAATGGTGATGTTGCTTGTTAGGGCACTTTTGACTTTTTCAAGCGTCCCTAACTTATCTGTATAATTCACACTCACCCAAACCTTTTCACCTACTTCATTTTTAGTTAACGTATAGGTTTTACTGGTACTTGTAGCTAAAACACCCAAATTGGTTTGCCATTGATATGTAAAATTGCCTAGACTGTCTATGTCTTTAATTGTATTTGCGGCGGTCAGTACGCTACCCACCGTAAACAATTTGGTATTCGATTGGATTGTGACTGCCCCTGTAGGTAAATTATTGAAGGGATTAACATTACCTTGCGTTACATCAATGAGTAATGGATCCATCAAAACTTCATTAGCAAAACCTAATACATTAGTATTAATTTGCGATGCAACAGCGCTGCTGTCCCCACCTACACTTGATGCTCCCCACGTGACGACCGAACCATCAGTACGCAGCGCAGCAAACGCGCTACTAGTGACTAACGTTCTTCCATTCACAATACCATCATCCACACTCACGATGGTAGTTACTTTAATAGTGCCGTCGAGTTTCTCTTTTACACCACGACTATCTCCCCCACCATTTGCAAGCCCCCATGTGACGACCGAGCCATCATCACGCAACGCAGCGAAGGCATTAGGATTTGAAAAAATAGCTTTTACATCGATTTGTCCATCCAGCGCCTTTGAAACGGATGAGCTATCGCCGCCACTATCCACTTGGCCCCATGTCACCACTGACCCATCAGCACGAATCGCAGCAAACGCACTACCATTCGAAACAATTTTGATAACCTCAATACGCCCATCAAGTTTCGATGCAACTGTACTACTATCAGCGCCCGAACTTACCTGCCCCCATGTAATAACAGAGCCATCCTTTCGCAATGCAGCAAAAGCATAATCCGATGAAACAATATCAACTATATCAATATCACCATTAAGTGACTTTTCAACACTGCTAAACGCAGCACCGTTATTTACGTCTCCCCACGCAGACACGGATCCATCTATGCGCCGAGCAACAAACGCGGTTTGATTAGAAAACACTTTTTCTACATCCTTACCGGGAGGAATTTGTGATTTGGCATTTGTTAACCCAAAACTGGCGTTTCCCCACGTCACCACTGAACCATCATTTAGCAATGCACAAAATACCCCAGCGGCTTCATTAGGATAAATTTCTTTTACATCAACTTTGCCATCAAGTTGAGATTTAAGTGCCGTTCTAACATAGCCACCATTAAGTTGATCACCCCAAGTCACCACCGAGCCATCTTCTCTTAGCGCAGCAAACGCATGACCATTTGAGAAAATCTTGACAATAGGAACACTGCCATCAATTTGCATCGATACGGTATTGCTATCCCCACCTGAATTAGAATCTCCCCATGTCACCACCGATCCATCAATTCGTAACGCGGCAAAGGCTGAATCGGAAACAGAAACACTTTTAACATCGACAAATCCATCAATTTTGGATTTCACCGCATTACTACCGTAATAGTCGCTGACCTCACCCCATGTCACTAAAGAGCCATTTTCTCGTAGCGCAACAAACCCAACGTTGTTTGAATAAATGTTGACGACATCAATACTGCCGTCGAGTTCAGGAATTTGAGTGGTAATTCGGTTACCTTTAAAATCATCGCCCCATATCACCACCGAGCCATCGGCCCGCAAAGCAGCAAATGAATTTTTTGCTGAATATATTTGAGCAACATTGATAGTGCCATCGAGCAGATTACTGACAAGACTACTATCACCACCAGTTTCTGGGTTTCCCCACGTGACAACAGAGCCATCATTCTTAATAACAGCAAACGCACCTGTATTTTGATTTTGCTCATTAAAACTCTGCGTTGATACTTCAGAAGTAAGTGGGGACATTTGTCTTAACGCAACGCAACAAAAGCGCAATTATTTGAATAAATTTGAACGTCATCAATGCGACCATCTAACTCAGGAAAGAGCCTATTCATTGGATTTGCGGCAAAAGACTGTTGTGCAGAAAAAATTTTAATCACATTGATGGTTCCTTCCAGCATATTGTTAACAGGACCACTATCGCCACCGTAATCAAATTTCCCCCACGCCACTACTGAACCATTGTCCTTAATGACTGCAAAAGCACCTGCATTTTCAATCACTTGATTCAAATTATTTGCGGATGTAACAAGAGCAATTAACGACATTTAAGCTCTCTCGATTGCTTTTAAAATAAAAATTAATTAATTAAAACTATATATAACAATAAGTTATAATACAAAAAAAAATATCAAAAATGTGATGTAGTTCACACTTTTAAAATAATTATTTGGATATATGATTAAACATGTTTCAACTACTATTACGCATTCATATAATGAAACTTTTTGTTCCCTATTGAACTGTCACTGCGTAATGAACTAATTCCAGGAGAGTTTTAGTAAGAAAAGCGCATAATATATGCTGTGTGATATAATCTCAGATGCTACATTTTTACAGAATAACAATAATCAGAGGTAGTCAAATGAGAATGAGAAATTGTATTAAATTTTTACCATTAATCGTATTATGCTATACATCGACAGCACATGCTGACGTAACATTGAAAGATAATAGTGACATTGTTGGTAAATGGACCTTAACAGCAGAATCCCTAAAAATTGATGGCGAAAAAAAATCGGTTACTAGCTCATGGGAATTTAAAAGTGATGGTACACTAATTTCCATTGCAACCGATTCACTTGGTCGCACAAAAGAGATGACAGTTGCTGTAAAATATCTTGTTGAAGACGGTTTACTCAAAAAACAAGTCTCTCCAGGACGTGAAAAATTCGAATCGTGCTCAGTTGTTCAAAAAGAAGCGTCTGATATGATTTTAAGATGTACAAATTTATTTCTTTTCTTAACAAAAAAATAATAATTTACACGAGGGTATAAAGATGATCGGTGCAGTTTTTACAATTTTTGTTGCTATGTGGCTTTATCAAACTGTCAAACAAGCAAAACTAGAAAATATGTTTTTTTGGGTTGTAGGTGGCGCAGCCATGTTTTTTGCAGTACAAGCGTTGTTTGTATATTCAGACGTTTCAATACTCGAATCATTTAGAAGTAGTGAAGGTGGCGCTGCCTATGAAGCTGTAAATGGTGCTGACCGTAAAAATGAAGGTGATTTCCAAGGCTTTGGCGGTATTTTAGAATCACTTTTCTTTGAATTAATGCCACAAATTGCAGGTTTTTTTGCAGTTGCATTCGTTCGCAACCGTGTCATGCTCAAAGAAGATTTGAATGTTAAAAACTTATTTAGCGGTTTAAAAGAATTATTTCAAAGCATTAAAAATAGCTTTAAAACCACTGCAAATCAAGAATAATTCAGAATTTACTATTGTCTAGGTGCAAACCTTTGCGCCTAGACAAATCAAAATGTGGTAATGACCACACCATGCTTAACCAAATTCCTCAAAATTTCCTCCCCATTTTGATTTAATACATCCTCATTTATAACGGGAAATAGTAGCGCGAGTTGTTTTAAATATTCTTGTGCTAATTTATTAGGCTGTTCTTGAAGTAATAACAATAATTGATAGGTGAGCGGCGTAATTTCTAAAAATTGTACATCCTCATATTCATCTCGATACACTACTAAAAATGTCGCTTTCTCTGGCGCTGTGATGGGTAAAAAGTCAGGCGAAATGAGATGTACGGGGAATTGGTACGCTAAAACACAGGCTAGAGGAGAGAGCTGGAGTGGCGTCTCCTTTAAACTCCCAATAAACGGCGGTATTTCTTCTTGTGCAATTGATAAAGCCATCTCAATCCATTCATAATGCGCAAGTTCTATCATGAAGGGAAAATCGTCTAAACACTCGCGTTCATTTTGAAGGTAACTTAAAAATTCTTCTGAAATTTCAGAAAAATGCGGCGTGTGACAAACGTGCTGAGAGAAAAAATCCTGCGACAAACGTCGCCACGCATCCTCATCCATTAATCGATGGAGTACGGGGAAATTGGCTGTTAAAAATCCAGTTATATTATTAAAGAATAACTCACGGTAAACCGCCATACGTTCATGACGAACACCTACTGGAATGGGATTTAGATCAGGATTTCGGATATACGCTGCAAAGGCGCTTTGATGCTCTTGGAAATTCATTATGCACGCTCCTGAAAGCTTTTAATCTTTTCAACCTCAGCGACTAATTCACACAATGGCGGCAAATTAAAATCTCGCTCAAGCAAGGTTGGAAACACACCAAAACGCGCATAAGCTTGCTGTAATAACGCCCATACTGGATCCACAATACTTGCGCCGTGTGTGTCGATTAAAAAATCATCTGCCTGCACGAAATGCCCCGCAATATGCGCGTACATAATGCGCTGTGCGGGGATCGCGCTTAGAAAATCTATTGCATCATAACCATGGTTAATACTGTTAACGTAAATATTATTCACATCAAGCAAGACATCGCAGTCTGCTTCACTCACCACCGCATTAAAGAAATCAATTTCTGACATCTCCTGCCCCGCATAGGTGTAGTATGACACATTTTCAATGGCAATTTTGCGCTCTAAAATATCTTGTACACGACGAATTCGAGCGGCAACATGTTTGACAGCTTGCGAAGTAAAAGGAATGGGAAGTAAATCGTATAAATGACCATTATGGCTACAGTAACTCAAATGCTCACTATAATGCTCAATGCCATGCGTTTGCATAAATTGCTTAATTTGATGCACTAAATTTTCATCTAACGGATCTGAACTGCCTATAGAAAGCGATAAACCGTGGCATACAAATCGTTTTTTTTCTGTCAATTCTCGAAAATATCGCCCCATTTTCCCACCAATGGTGATCCAATTTTCTGGTGCAATCTCATAAAAATCGACATTTTTAGGTGAATGCTGCAAAATTTCAGCAAGTAGTGGACGGCGTAGACCTAATCCGGCGCCGCTGAGCGAAGAATGAAGATGTGACATAAGAACCTAATGTTATTTGCCAATACAGAAACTTGAAAAAATTTTACCAAGTAAATCATCCGACGTAAATTCACCTGTAATTTCAGCTAATGCTTGTTGAGCATGACGTAAATCTTCAGCTACCAATTCCCCCGCTAAACTAGACGCTAACTGAGAAACAGCCTGTAACACAAATTCATGCGCCGTGTTAAGCGCTTCCAAATGGCGACGACGGGCGATAAATACATTTTCCACGCTGGAATTAAAACCGATGCTTTGCTTTAAATGCGTGGTCAGTAAATCTAACCCTAACTGTTGTTTAATTGATATATAACAAATTGTGTCGTTTTGTGTGGTTTCAATAGCAGGAAGACGTTGCACCAAATCAATTTTGTTATATATCCGAATAATGTCAACATCAGTGGGCAGTGTGGCGAGTAAAGCCTCTGTTTCACTTTCTGGTTCACGCACATCAATTAGCAATAAAATTTTGTCGGCCTTAGCCATCTCCACGCGAGCGCGACGAATACCTTCTTGCTCAACGAGATTATCCGCCTCATGCAATCCTGCTGTGTCAATAATATGCAGTGGCATCCCATCTAACTGAATTCGCTCACGCAGGACGTCGCGTGTGGTTCCTGCAATATCGGTCACAATGGCTGCATCATGTCCTGCAAGCGCATTAAGTAAACTGGATTTTCCCGCATTAGGTTTGCCCGCTAAAACAAGCGTCATGCCATCACGAAGTAATTGCCCTTGTTGCGCAGTGACCTGAATGTATTCAAGTCGTAAACGTAAGTTATCTAAACGACCTTCAATCACGCCATCATTCAAAAAATCAATATCTTCATCAACAAAATCAATTGCCGCTTCGACATAAATACGTAAATGCGTTAATTCTTCGACTAATTCATGAATTTTTGCTGAAAAAACGCCCTGCATTGATTTCTGTGCTGAGCGCACTGACTGCTCAGTGCTACTGTTAATTAAATCGGCAACCGCTTCTGCTTGCGCTAGATCAATCTTATTATTTAAAAAAGCACGCTCTGTAAATTCGCCTGCACGAGCAAGTCTTGCGCCTAAGGCTAAAACACGTTTTAAAAGCATATCTAAAACGACAGCGCCACCATGCGCTTGCAGTTCTAAAACGTCTTCACCAGTGTAGGAATGGGGCGCTGGGAAATACAGTGCAATACCGCTATCAATAACATGCCCATCTGCATCAACAAATGTGCTGTAAATGGCGTTTCGAGGTGGGAGTTCTTTTTTGATAATATGAGCAGCAAGACTTAGCAGTCTTGAGCCTGAAATACGAATGATACCAACACCGCCATTACCTGACGGTGTTGCTATAGCCGCAATGGACTCTGCAAATTCCTCTCCCTTTTGAAGAGGGATAGGAGCGGTTTCCATTATTTTGCGTTTTCGATTTGTTTACTAATGTAGGTTTGTTGCAAAATAGACAAGGTATTATTAATTACCCAGTAAAGCACCAAACCAGCTGGGAAGAACAAGAAAAATACAGTGAAAATAATAGGGAACATTTTCATGACTTTTGCTTGAACAGGATCAATGGGAGCAGGATTCAAACTTTGCTGAATTTTCATACTAATGCCCATAATAACAGGCAACACAAAGAAAGGATCTTGAATAGATAAATCCTGAATCCACATCATAAATGGCGCTTGACGGAACTCTACTGTTTCGCTAAGCACCCAATAAAGCGCCATAAACACGGGGATCTGAATCAAAATAGGTAAACAGCCCCCTAATGGATTCACTTTCTCTTTGCGGTACATTGCCATCATTTCATTATTGAAACGGGGTCGATCATCCTTGAAACGCTCCTGCAATTCCTTCAAACGTGGCTGAATTTTACGCATTTTCGCCATTGATTTGAAACTTGCATTCGACAAGGGGAAAAACAACAATTTAATCACAAAGGTAACACCAATAATGGCAACACCCCAGTTATC
>CAJBJW010000049.1 GCA_903953455.1 uncultured Pseudomonadota bacterium
AAACTGTAATTATGTGAACTATACAATTTTTTAAAACTTAATCTATGGCCCAAAACACATGCACTATAAGCGAAAAAGATGTTGCGCGTTAAATCAACGCTAAATCCCAGCTGTTGCATAACCTGTTGACGTCCAATATTCAAGAAATTAGCTTTTTGTCAATCAAAATTGATGATATCAACAAAAAAGGACGCCAAAGCGTCCCCTTTTATATCAAACACACGAGAGTGGTTTAATAATTCAGATACAAATTCACTGATAAAATGTGATCTTGACGATCGGGCGCGGAGGCTTTGCGAATATATTGATTCATATAGCCCACTTCGGTTTTGATATTTTGATTGAAATTGTAACCAACACCCGCAAAAGCACGGTTTTGATCAAAACCATCATCCGCGCCATAATTGGTTTTATTGATGTTGGCGAAATATTCGTCTGAAGCCACTAAACTAAAATCATAAGCAACCGGCACAGAGGCTTTAAATAGTTGTCTAAAACGCCAACCCACATCGCTACCTGTTTGCATAAAACGCTGCTCAAAACGACTGCGACTTGTCAGCGTCACGCCTGCAATTTTATCGCTCCAAAGCACTTGTTGCCAAATACGATGCTCGTCAAATTCTTTCGTTGCAAAAGGTTCATCGGTGGGAATAAACGCATAACCTAGCCACACACTGACTTTATCTGTCACCGCGTAACCTAAACCCGCACGAAGCATACCTTGAGAAAACTGTGACGTATCATTACCAAAACGCCCCTGCCCTTCAAGCCAATATTTCATTTTTTGCAAATCGGGACTGATGACACCTAAACTGCCCGTTGCGGTCACATTTCCCCATGTTTGAAAATCTTCCACTGTTTTGGCATGCCCGACGCAAGGCACAAGCAAACTCACCAATAAAACAGCATGGATAACTGTTTTTTTCATTTTTATTTTTCCATCAACGATAATAAACTCTTGAGTAAAACAAGAGATGTTGGTGGGCAACCACTAATTGTCATATCAACAGGAATGACATTGCTCACTGCCCCCACATAAAGCATAAGACGTGCCAAATTCACCACTACAACTCGCACAATAGCTCATTGCAATGACCCATTTAGAATCATGCGGCATCGTAAGCACAAAGTAGCGCGGTTTGCTGTGGCGAGACACCACGCCCGTCACAAGTAAATACCTGCATGACGCGGTGAGGCAACAAAATGAATCCCAAAACGCTCCACGTCATAAAAGGGATTATTGAGCGCAAGACATAAAATCATTAGGTAGCCTCAATGATTTTAAGGCGACGTGCTGCAAGAGGATGATCAGAAAATGTCTCATGTTGATCTAAACCACTCAACTCACATGTCCCACCTTGAGATTGATAATCATGTTGAAATTCGTGGAAGAACTCCATGACACTATGATCAATTAAGGTGACACCACTGCACTCAAAAATAATCGTTTTCCCTTTTTCCATAGCCGCTAAGGTTTCTTTAAGGGAAAGGAAATTTGAAAAAATAGCGGCACCTTGAATTTTAATTAAAACAGCGCCATCTGATTGAAGTGTTTGAGTGAAATGTATTTTGAATAAATTACTTAATTTAGCGCCATGTAAAACATGTACGAATAGTTCAACTAAAATACCAATCGCTACACCAATCAGTAAATCCGTGGCAATGACACTGATAATCGTTACGATGAAAATAAATAACTGTTCTTTACCAACCCCCATCACATTGGCAAATGCGCGAGGGGAGGCAAGCCGAAAACCCGTAAAAACGAGTAATGATGCGAGCGCGGCTAACGGAATACTATGAATTAGACGAGGAAAGAAAACGACGAATAATAATAAGAACGCGCCATGAAAAAAATTGGCCCAACTCGTTTTAGCGCCATTATTTACGTTCGCGCTACTGCGCACAATTTCAGCAATCATAGGCAAGCCACCAATCGATCCTGCCACTAAATTACCCACGCCAACAGCCGTTAAATCTTTATTCAAATTACTGTGACGTTGATACGGATCCAGTTTATCAACCGCCATGGCACTCAGTAAACTTTCTAAACTACCTACTAACGCAATCGCAATCACCGCCTCCCAAAATTCACTTGTCGCTACTTTTGAAAAGTCTGGGTAATTAAAACTAGAAGCAAAATTATCTGAAATGGCCACTAAAAATTTAGGACCTATCGTTGCTTCATGATGAGCCAGAAAATGCGCATCAGGTAAAAATAAATATAAATGCTCGTGGTTTAAATCAAAGAAAGAACCCAATCCAATACCGACTAATACAACAATTAAAGGCGCTGGAATCATTTTTAGGAATTTATTTTTAAGTAGCGACCAAATGATTAAAATGGTCAACCCCATGCCGCCAATAATGGCAATTTCAGGATTCAAATTCATAAAGCTACTTGGAATTTGCCCGATAGTGGAAAATAAACTGCCTTTTTCAGGCGTCACGCCCAGTACAACGTGAATTTGCTTTGCCATGATGATAATACCAATTGCAGCAAGCATCCCGTGAACAACTGCTGCAGGGAAGAAAGAACTCAATCGCCCTGCTTTAAAGACACCCATCAAAATTTGAATCACACTAGCGACGACAATTGCCGCTAAGGTATAGCGATAACCTGCCATTGCATCACCTTCCCCTAGTGATTGCACGGCATCTAAAACCACAACAATCAAACCCGCTGCGGGGCCATTGATCGTAATAAATGAGCCACTGCAACGCGAAACAACAATTCCACCAATAATAGCAGTAATAATCCCTGCCGAAGGCGGGAAGCCCGATGCCATCGAAATTCCAAGGCAAAGAGGCAAAGCAATTAAAAATACTAAAAAACCGGATAACAAATCACTGCGCCAGTGATTGACTAGTCCTGCTAGACCTGTTTTAGGAACCGCTATCGTCATGTCATTTATCATAAAAATCTCACGTCCAAAGTAAACTTAATTTACTTACCTAGAGCTATTGACGTGCCATATATAAAAAACAGTTATAATTCATCAAGTAATCTACTTTTTAACCACTTATCCGCTAAAAATTTTATTCGAAAACAGGTTCAAAACACCCACGGATGGTGGTTTTGAACCAAACTAAAAATAGACAACCTAATACCTAATACAAAATGACGACTGACAAACTGGTTAATTATCTCAATACGCTTCAATCCAAAGGGTTGTATCGCACACGAAAAAACACACATAATCAAAAAAACGCACGCATCTCTTTTCGCGATAAAACGCTCATCAATTTTTGCAGCAACGATTATTTAGGTTTATCAGTCAATGAAACGGTCATTCGCGCATTACAAAAAGGCGCAGAAGAGTTCGGAGCAGGAAGTGGCAGTGCGCATTTGATTTGTGGTCATTCAAATGCACATCATGCACTTGAAGAAGAGTTAGCGGACTTTACTGGGCGTGAGCGGAGCTTACTGTTTTCAACGGGTTATATGGCCAATTTAGGGGCTATCACCGCTTTATGCAAACACGGTGACCACATCTTTGAAGATAAATTAAATCATGCCTCACTGCTTGATGGCGGCTTATTCTCAGGCGCAAAATTCAAACGTTATCCACATAACGACACAGTGCGACTGTCACAATTAGTCAGTGCGGCAACAGAAGGCGAAAAATTAATTGTCACCGATGGCGTATTTAGTATGGATGGTGACGTAGCGGATCTAAAAGCACTCAGTGATATTGCACAAAAAAATGCAGCATGGTTGATGGTTGACGATGCGCATGGACTGGGCGTTTTAGGTAAAACAGGGGGCGGACTCGTTGAAGCATTGGATTTAACCACCGATGACGTCCCCATTTTGATGGGAACGCTCGGTAAAGCCTTTGGCACGTTTGGCGCATTTATCGCAGGATCGGATACACTCATTGAAACCCTCATACAATCTGCACGCACGTATATTTACACTACAGCCTTGCCACCTGCTATCGCGCAGGCCACAAGAGCCAGCTTAAAAATTGTCATTGAAGAAACGTGGCGTAGAGAAAAATTACAAGCACTAATCGCCCAATTTAAAACAGGCGCTGCGCAATTACATTTACCATTAATGCCCTCGGATTCACCCATTCAACCGCTATTAGTTGGCGACAGTTTTCACGCGTCGCAAATGAGTGACCAGCTTATTGAAGCAGGATTTTTAGTGAGTGCTATTCGCCCACCCACCGTTCCGCAAGGAAAATCGCGTCTGCGCATTACGCTATCTGCTCTTCATCAAGCAGAAGATATCAATCGACTATTAGATGCGCTGGATACTATCCACCGGTCATATTCATATACCGCAAAATAACAGGTTGTTCTTTCACATTAAATTCGTGTTTTTCAGGTTTAATTTCCATTGAATCAATAATGGCTTGTTTAATGGTGTCAGAAGTGACATTGGGGGCACGAATAATTTCTTTTAAATCAATTGAGTGCTCATTACCAAGGCACAAAAGCAAACGCCCTTCAACAGTTAAACGCACCCGATTACAGGTACTGCAGAAATTGTGACTATGCGGTGAAATAAATCCGACCCGCGTCTTCGTATTTGGAATAACATAATAATCTGAAGGACCGCCCGTTTTTTGCGTACTTTGAATCAGCGTAAAACGTTTTGCTAAATCGGCTCGAATTAAATCGCTTGAATAATACGCTTCGGCGCGATCATGCTTATTCACAATGCCAAGCGGCATTTCTTCAATAAAACTGATATCGATTTCTTTTTCAATCGCAAATTGCACTAAATCGCTCACTTCATCATGATTGCGATTTTTTAAAATCACTGCGTTTAATTTAATTCGCTCGAAACCCGCATTTATTGCCGCGTCAATACCATTAAGCACTTGCTGTAAATCACCTGTGCGCGTTATGGCTTTAAACTTCTGTGGATCAAGCGTATCCAAACTAATGTTTATACGCTTAACGTTAGCCGCTTTCAAAATAGGCGCAGCGGTGAGCAATTGTGAACCATTGGTCGTCATCACTAACTCATGCAAACCCGCTAACGCGCCAATGTTTTGCAACAAATCTAACGCGCCTTTGCGAACGAGAGGCTCACCACCCGTAATTCGTATTTTGGTGACGCCCAGTTCAACAAAGGTTTTAGCGAGTAGATAAATTTCTTCAAGACTGAGTATTTGGTCACGCGGCAAAAAAGTCATCTCTTCAGCCATGCAATACACACACCGAAAATCACATCTATCTGTAATAGAAATACGCAGATAATCTACTTTGCGCCCAAATCGATCAATAAGGCTTGTTGGAAATGTTGTTGTCATCAAGAAACGCTTACTCCACTAAAAATTCACGCATCATGCCCATATCTTCATGCTCTAAATTATGGCAATGATATAAATATAAGCCTTTAAAATCTTGGAACGGTTTAATCATTTTAATGCGCTCCATAGGCATGACAAGTACCGTATCTTTTAAACCGCTATCAATAAAACCTTCACGTACGGTGTCATAATCGCTTGTATCGCCTGAAATACTGCGGCTCATAATTTCAAACTGCTGACCGTGTAGATGAATCGGATGAGGCATAGTCATATTCATACCACCCATTCCCATGTTACTCTGTGCATGGAAAATTTCCAGAAGCACAATACTGCCCATTTTAACGCGCTCAGAGGGTAGCGGATGATTAAATTCATAAGCACGGCCATTGAGTAGCATTGACATGGGCGATTCTGAAATACTAATTGGTAGTGGATTATTTGGATTGGCTGTTTCATGAATCCCATAGCGATGAATCTTAGCAAGTTTTGTCGGTAATTTGTGACTTTCACTCACTTTACGCGTTACCTTAATTGTGCAAATAGGATATTCACTACCAACAGCTAAACTACTGCGATTCATTCCCATCGCCATTTTTGGCATCACACCTGAAAAGGCTAAACTTTTAAGCGTTAATTGTGAGCCTTCGTTGTGAGCGCTAAAATCCGCCCAAACATCAAGGCGCTCCCCAGGTGCAAGCATGACATAAGGTTTAACTTCAGGTTGTTCAAGTAAACCACCATCAACACCGATAATCGTCATTGGCATGCCATCATCCCATGCCAGTTTATAAATACGCGAAGTTGAGCCATTCATTACACGCAAACGATAAGCGCGACTTTCCACTTCTAAGTGAAAATTCGCTTGTCCATTAACGAGAATATTATCGCCAGTCACGCCTGTCATGCGCTGATGCCTATTTGGCGAATAGACTAATTGGTTATCACTATCAAACTGTTTATCTTGGATAACGAGCGGAATTTCATATTCACCTGAGGGTAAATCTAAAGCGGCTTCTTCATCGTCATTCACGATAACAGCACCTGCAAGTCCAAAATAAACTTGTTTTGCCGTCGCGCCATGAGGATGAGGATGATACATATTCATATTCGCGCGATTCATCACTTCAAATTCATAAACCAGCGTTTCACCGCTTTCAATGGCATATTGAGGATGGCCATCCATTACTTGCGGAACATGAAGACCATGCCAATGCACCACACTCGATTGCGATAGCGCGTTATGGAAATTGATACGAACTTTCTGCCCTTTTTGCAAACGAATCATGGAGCCTAAATAAGAATGCGGAATATCGACTACTGTGTCTTTAGGACCTTTGATGAGTGTCGCTTGATAATGCAAAACCTTTGTAGCTGCGCCTTTTAAAATTGATATTTCAATGGGCTTACAAACTAAATCGAGTTCAACATCTGGATGAAAATTAGGATTGGATTTATTTGGAGTTAGCTTAGGATAGTTCACTTCACTGCCCATTGAGTTGTGCATTCCCCCCATGCCCATACGCCCCATTCCCATGCTTTCCATTGCATTTGAAATACTAGGCAGTGTCGTTAACGCAACAAGTCCTAATCCTGACTGCCCAAGAAAACGGCGACGTGATTGATTAAATTTACTCATAAACTTCTCTCCACTCTACATCACAAATACACTAAAATTTAACTGGTTAATTTTGAGTGTAGGTGAGAACCTTCTTGCATTCAAGTTAAATAAATCGTTTTTTTTAAATTGAGGTGTTTTCACCTAATCGAGGCCAAGAGGTTAATACAGCTTTAACGACCGTTGCCAGTGGAATCGCAAGAAAAACGCCCCAGAAACCCCATAATCCACCAAAAAATAAAATGGCGACAATAATGGCAATTGCATGCAAATTTACCGCTTCAGAGAAAAGCAGTGGAACAAGTAACACGCCATCTACTGCTTGAATAATTGCATAGGCAATAACGATAGCCATAAAATCATCATTACTCAAACCCCATTGAAAATACGCAACACCCAAGACCGGAAACGTCACCAGCGTAGCACCAATGTAGGGTAAAATAACTTGCAACCCCATCAAAACCGCAAGTAACAAGGCATAATTAAGACCCATCACAGCATACGTTACGTAACTGACTAGCGATAAAATAAACACTTCTGCAAATTTTCCGCGAACATAATTGCCAATTTGCATATCCACTTCATGCCAAACATGCACACTCAAGTTGCGTTCAGTTGGCAAAAAACCCATAAACCATGACATTAACAATGCTTTATCTTTAAGTAAAAAGAAAATCATCATCGGCACCAGAAATAAATAAATCATCGCGCTAATCAAACCCACTATTGACGCCGCAGACACTGACAGTAAGCCTTGGCTATAGCTAATCAATTCCTTTTGCACAACCAGTAAAATTTCTTGAATTTTGCTTTCAGAAATCAATTTTGGGTATAGCTTAGGCAAGCGCATTATACCCGTTTGCGCGTGACTTAAAATATCAGGAACTTGTTGCGCTAATTCAACGGCTTGCTGTGAAATGATGGGTATAAGATAAAAGAGTAAAAAGACAAGACTTGCTAGAAATAATGAAAACACAATAGCCACTGCACCAATTCGAGGCACATCTAAATGTTCGAGTTTACGCACAATCCCTTCAAGAAGATACGCCAAACCAATTGAAACAAAAACTGGCATCAATAAATCAGCAAGTGAATAAATAAATACAAAACTCACCAGCAAAATAATAGCTAGTGAAAGTGCTTGAGAATTAGGCAGAAAACGTTTTAAACCACGATTGATTAAATTCAATGTTGTCAATTGATCTGAAGGATTAGGCGTATTCATGTCGGGGTATTCTCAAAAATGCAATAGTGCAAATTACAATTAACGTTATTTCATGCGTTTTAGTTTAATTAAATAAACGCGGCGATTATCTGCTTTAATCACTTCAAAATTCAAATCATCGACGTCTAAACGCTCACCTTTTTGAGGCATGTGTTCTAATTGACTCACTAGAAACCCACCTATCGTGTCGTATTCATCAGTAGCGAGTTGCGTGTTGAAATAGTCATCGAAATCATCCATTGGCATCAGCGCTTTTAGCATATATTCACTTTCACTACGCTGGAAGACATAGTTCTCATCATCATGATCATCATGTTCATCTTCAATATCGCCGACAATTTGCTCTAGTACATCCTCAATAGTGACAAGTCCTGCCGCTTGGCCATATTCGTCCACGACTACCGCCATGTGATTTCCGTTAGTGCGAGATTCTTTCAAGAGTACGTTGAGTCGTTTACTTTCGGGCACAATACTCACCGAGCGCATAATATCCTGCACAAGTAATGCTTTATTTTCAATCATGCGAACAAGTAAATCTTTGGCCAGCAGTACCCCAATGACTTTACTTTTATCACCATCAATGACCGGATAACGTGAATGACCTGATTCAGCCACTAACGGTAAAATGCTCTCTAAAGTCGCTTCTTTGGGTAACACCACCATTTGCACTCGTGGGATCATAATATCGCGCACGCGCATTTGCGATACTTGAAGAACACCTTCAATCATTGACAGTGCATCACTATCAAGCAAACTTCTTGTGCGTGCCTCACGCAAAATTTCCACTAAATCATCTAAATCTTGAGGATCACCAGTCAGTAAATGGCTTATTTTATCAAGCCACGTTCTTTGTGGCGTTGCGGGGGGATAGTCGTCGTTCATAGAGTTGAATTATCGTCGTAAGGATTTGAAATAGACAAAGTTTGTAATAAAGCGATTTCTTTTTCTTCCATTTCTTGTGCGTCTACATCATCAATGTGATCATAGCCAAGTAAATGGAGCGTACCGTGAATAATAATATGTGCCCAATGCGCCATAATTGTTTTATTTTGCACCTGTGCTTCACGCGCCAAAACAGGTGCACAAATCACTAAGTCGCCCAGTAAATTGAGTTCAATTCCCTCAGGAACATCAAAAGGAAAACTCAGCACATTCGTCGCCCCTGATTTATGGCGATAGGTTTCATTGAGTTGAGCAGATTCGTCTTCATCCACAATACGAATCACCATTTCAATACTGTCACTCAAGCCATGCAAAGCCACATTTGCCCATTGCTCAATTTGCGCGTCATCTGGCACATCAGTAATCGTCGAAATACGCTGAATTTCGATAATATTCATGGAAGTGGTTTTTCATTTTGTTCTTTTTCAAATGACTCATACGCTTCAACAATACGTTGAACTAAAGGATGTCGAACCACATCACGTACAGTGAAAAAGGTAAAACTGATGCCATCAACTTTCTGCAAAATATTCATAACATGGCGCAGCCCAGACATTTTTTCATTGGGTAAATCAATTTGCGTAATATCACCTGTAATGACGGCGGTAGATCCAAATCCAAGGCGCGTTAAGAACATTTTAATTTGCTCGAGCGTGGTATTTTGAGCCTCGTCAAGAATAATAAATGCATTGTTTAATGTGCGACCACGCATAAAAGCCAGCGGAGCGACTTCAATAACGCCTTTCTCAATTAATTTCTCAACACGCTCAAGACCTAACATTTCATGAAGTGCATCATAAAGCGGACGTAAATACGGATCGACTTTCTGCGCCATATCACCGGGAAGAAATCCCAATTTCTCTCCAGCTTCAACCGCAGGGCGCACAAGAATAATTTTTCTCACTTGCTCGGTTTGTAGCGCATGCACCGCGCAAGCCACCGCTAAATAGGTTTTACCCGTTCCCGCAGGCCCAATGCCAAAGTTGATATCATGCGACATAATTTGTTGTAAATAGCCTTTTTGGTTTGCACCGCGACCTTTAATTAAACCATGCTTGGTCTTAATCACAACAGGTGCAATAACGGATGGCTCACTTTCAAGGATAACTTCAATCCCTGCTTCTTGCAGCGCTAAATGCACCATTTCAGGCGTAATATATTCTTTTTCGGTCAACGCATATAAAGCTTGCATTAACTCGCCGCAAGAGTTGAGAATACTTTCATCACCGCTTAGTTGAAAATGGTTGCCACGATTTGCAATAGTAATTCCTAAGCGTTTTTCCAAATGACGCAAATGTTCATCATATTGTCCGCAAAAGTTAACTAGACGGTCATTTTCATCTGGCAATAAAACTAAATCTTGTGAACTCATAGACCGCTCACGGTTGGCACAACATCTATCATGCGACCTCGCAACGAATTTGGCATCGCTTGAGTAATCACAACATCCACAAACTGCCCTGTTAAACGTGGATGTCCAATGAAATTCACGACGCGATTATTTTCAGTACGCCCTTGCAACTGAAGTGAATTTTTCTTTGATTGCCCTTCCACCAAAACAGTTTGCGTACTGCCAACCATACTTTCTGAAATAGTGGCCGTCATTTCATTGATACGATTTTGGAATCGCTCAAGCCGTAATTTTTTGACATTCATTGGCACATCATCAGCAAAATCCGCTGCTGGCGTTCCAGGTCTTGCGCTGTAGATAAAACTAAACGAAAAATCAAAACCGATTTCATTAATGAAATCCATTGTTTCTTCAAATTCGGCATCCGTTTCACCCGGAAAACCAATAATGAAATCAGACGACAAACTAATCGTTGGACGTACTTTACGTAATTTACGAATAATGTCTTTATAATCATCAATGACGTGGCCACGTTTCATTTTCTGTAAAATCGTATTACAGCCACTTTGCACGGGTAAATGCAGATGATTCACAAGTTGTGGAATTTCAGCAAAAGCATCAATTAAACCATCGGTAAATTCCATAGGATGTGACGTAGTAAAACGTAGGCGATCAATTCCCTCAAGAGCGGCAACCGAATGCAGTAAAAAGGCAAAATCAGCAATGTCACCATCCGCCATTTCACCACGATACGCATTCACATTTTGACCAAGCAAATTAATTTCGCGCACACCTTGCTTAGCTAAAACACGAATTTCAGCGAGAACATCGTCAAGTGGACGACTAATTTCTTCACCTCGGGTATAAGGCACCACGCAATAAGTACAATATTTGCTACACCCTTCCATAACCGAAACAAACGCCTTCACGCCATCGGCTTTCGCTTCAGGCAAATTATCAAATTTTTCAATTTCAGGAAACGAAATATCCACAACGGGTTTGTGTTCTTGTCGAACTTCATTGAGTAATTGAGGCAGACGGTGCAATGTCTGAGGACCAAAAACCATATCGACAAACGGTGCTCGCTTTTGAATAGCGGCGCCTTCTTGGCTTGCTACGCAACCACCAACACCAATAATGACATCAGGGCGTTTATCTTTGATTTTTCGCCATTTACCAAGAGCAGAAAATACTTTTTCTTGTGCTTTTTCACGAATCGAACAAGTGTTTAGCAACAATACATCCGCTAATTTTGGATCATCAGTTAGTTCAAACCCGTGAGAAGCATGAAGTACATCTCGCATTTTATCCGAGTCGTATTCATTCATTTGACAACCATTAGTTTGAATGTA
>CAJBJW010000050.1 GCA_903953455.1 uncultured Pseudomonadota bacterium
ATTATCAATTAAGTGAGCAACTTGCATCAAGCCTTGAAGGGGAGTTATTAACTTTAACGGGTGAAATATCAAGCCTTCCCGATCAAAATACACAACGCGCTCATTTTGAATTTACCTTAACGGACAATAGTCCGCATTTGCCACGCAAAATACAACTTGCGTGGTATAAACCTACCGCTATGCTGCACGCTGGCGAAACATGGACGTTGGCGGCAAAACTCAAACGCAACCATAGCAATTTTAATCTAGGCAGCCAAGATTTTGAGCGCTGGCAGTTTGCACAAGGTATTGGAGCCAGTGGCACCGTTTCTGAGCATCCCGCACCCGTGCGTCAGAGTGCGTCATCTATGACGCAAATTAACCGATGGCGTGAAACCATTGGCAATCAATTTACGGCTCGTTATGGCAACACGCTAAGCGTGGCACTCCTCAAAGCCTTAACCATTGGCGATGATAACGGCCTATCACCCACGCAATGGGATATTTTTCGCATTACCGGCACCACGCATTTAATCGTTATTTCAGGCTCACATATTGCGCTGGTCGCGGGGCTAATTTATTGGTTAACGCTAAAAATTTGTGCATGTTTACCTATTTTTCGCTACTCACCCCCACAAATGGCGGCAATAGCAAGTATTTTTACTGCTATTACGTATGCCAGTTTGGCTGGATTTGTCGTACCCACCAAGAGAGCCGTCATTATGCTTGGCATCGTAATGATTGCCGGATTTTATCAGCGACAAATTAGTCACCTCCACAGTTTGGCACTGGCAATACTCGGTATTTTAATTCTCAACCCACTTGCTTTACTCTCCATTGGTTTTTGGCTGTCTTTTCTGGCAGTGGTGCTAATTATGTATCGCGTCGATGGTCGATTAAAACCCACGTCAAATTGGCAAGCAGGCGTGGATATTCAACTTAGCGTATCTATTGGACTTTCCCCGTTAATATTACTTTTTTTCCAACAAGTCTCCCTCATTTCGCCACTCGTCAATTTTGTCGCGGTGCCTGTTGTCGAATTATTTCTTGTGCCTTTTGCGCTAATTTTAGTGCCACTTGTGTTTATCGCACCAGTCATCGCCGACAAACTCTTCTATTTACTCGATTCGCTGTTGACTTATTTTATGCAAGGTCTTGAATGGTCATCAACGTTGCCCTTTGCTACCATCAATCATCCGCAGCCAAGCGGCTTTGCCTTTGCGCTCTCTTGCTTGGGATTGCTTTGGTTATTTGCACCACGCGGTATCCCTAATCGCGCGTTAGGGCTAATTTTAAATCTACCGCTTATATTTCCCATTGTAGCGAAATTAAATACGGGTGAAGCGGTTGTGACCTTGCTTGATGTGGGTCAAGGCCTTTCTGTTAGCGTACGAACACAAAATCATTCGCTACTCTTTGACACGGGCGCTAAATTCTTAGGTGGTGGCGATATGGGTAAAAATGTCATTTTGCCTTTTCTCAATTATCAGAACATCAAAAAGCTCGATATGCTCATGATTAGTCATGGTGACAATGATCATATTGGTGGCGCAGATACAATTTTGAAAAATTTGCCCGTCGATCAGATTGTGACAAGTGTTCCCGACAAATTTGATGGTAAAAATGCCATTTATTGCAACGCACCACAAAACTGGGATTGGGATGGTGTTACCTTTAGTGTGCTATCACCAGTCGAAAAGTTCGACGATGAAAACAACAATTCGTGCGTATTAAAAATTCAGACACTATCGGGTTCAGTTCTACTAACCGGCGATATTGAAGCGAAGGCGGAGCATTGGCTTGTAAGCAATGCCGCAGAGCAACTCCAATCAACTATTCTCGTTGCGCCCCATCATGGGAGTAAAACATCGTCCACGCAACCATTCATCGAGGCAGTTCATCCTGAAACCATTTTAATTCCTAATGGTTATCGCAATCAATTCAAACATCCAAGCAAAGAAGTGATTGCGCGTTATCGTGATTTGAATATTCCCTATCTCACCAGCGCAAACGACGGCGCAATCACTGTCTCACTTAAAAACGACCATTTAAAAATAGAGAGTTTGCGTGGAACTGACGGTAAATATTGGAACTTTCAAAAAGAAAATTAATGCGTTTTATTTAGGTAATTGCGTTTGCTGTAAAAATTTCTGCCTTGCCGTATTCGCATACGCAAATAAATCAATTAACGCATCTTGATTATCATTTTCAAGGAGTTCCTGCATTTGCGTTAACTGTGCTTTGAATGCGTCAAGTAGTGGCAGCAATTCTGTTTTATTAGCAAAACAGATAGCTTGCCACATAGCCGGATCACTTGACGCAATACGTGTAAAATCCCGAAAACCACCGGCAGCATAATGAAAAATATCTTCTTTTTCATCACGATGCCCGAGCATGTTCACCAGCGCAAAAGCTAAAAGATGCGGGAGATGACTGGTTGCACCCAGTACACTGTCATGTTGTTTCACATCCATCAACGCAACGACTGCGCCAATATTCTCCCAGCACGTCGCCACGTTTTGTAAATGGCGGGGCGATGTAGTGGGCAGTGGCGTAATAATTAAGCGTTTTCCCACAAATAAATCATCAAGTGCAGCGCTCACGCCACTTTGCTCCGCGCCAGCAATCGGATGCGCCAAGATGAAGTTATCGGGCACTTCGCCAAAGACGTGTATAGCCGCATCCATGACATTGCCTTTTGTACTGCCCACATCAAAATACACGCAGTCACTTGACCAAAATGGTTTAAGTAAACTTAAAATGCGCTGTGTACTTGCGACAGGCGTTGCCAATACAACACAATCTGTCGATTCAAGTGCACTGGCTATATCCGTATAAAATTCATCAATGACGCCAAGTTGCTTAGCGAGTTGTAAATTTTCTAAATCGTCAACGCGCCCAAAGCCGACAATACTTTGCGCCAAATGATGAATTCGCGCGGCTTTCGCAAAAGAGCCGCCAATTAACCCCACGCCAATGACGCATACTCGTTTAAACATCGGCTAACACATCCTTAAGCG
>CAJBJW010000051.1 GCA_903953455.1 uncultured Pseudomonadota bacterium
AAAAATTCATACGATTCACCGTCAGTGTTAATCATAAAATCTTCTACCCACACATCAATCGTATCAATTTCCCCATACAGTTGTGTTTTAACATGAAATTTGCGATTTTCTAAATCAAACTCAAATTCCAGTAATCGGGCGATGCCTTTGAGAATTAGGTTGGAAACCCAAATAATCAAAATTGTGGGTGTTAACTTGATGGCTATTTTGATTAAAGCAGCTTTGAAACTCATATATTGTTCTCGTTTTTTAAAATTATTCAGACATTATAAAGCATTGTGGCGTTGAATATTTTAGAAGTTTTTACAATTAAGTAAAATAGAGGTTATTGACAAAGGCGTTTTTGCGCTTGAAAAATTGGCTTTTTGGAAGGCTGTCAGCAATTTTGGCTCTATATGGATTTTCACATAGAGCCATCTATTTTCATTTAAACAATTTTTTCTAAATGCTGAATGTGTGATTCTAATTCATTGAGCACATCGCGTTGCATACCGGTTAAATTAAGACCGCTACGCAATTCGTGAATACGTTCGTTAATTTGTGCAATACATTCATCTTGTTCCACTTTGCGTAAATATAATTTATTTACCATCATGCGAAAAGATATACTCAATTTGCGAAAGCGTCCGCGTTCATGTGGAACGGTTAGCACATCAAATTGACCATCACCGATTTGTTCACAGAGTTCACCTAAATTATAAAGCGGAATCGCGCTTTTGTTCGCAAGATACATCGCAATCGTGGCACTAATGCCGCCGGCAATAATTAATGTAATTAAATTCCCCACGAAAATAAATATACCGAGACGCTCCCATGCTTCGACAATATTAAAATAGACGCTTTGAGGGGGTTTGCTGGTAATCCAATAAATCAATGCAGCGTAACTTATACCAGCAATAACGATTAACCCAAATAAAATTGAAAAAATACGCCAAATTTCGGCAAATTGTTTTCTTGCGATTCTGCTACGCGGTGTTGAGCGATACTTCATATCGTTTTACCTAATGTTAGTTTAATCAATAAAGCTATTTACCCACGCAAGTTGGCGAGGTAAACAAATAGTATTTAAATCGTAATTATGTTGTGCGAATTCACGGGCATTTTGACCAAGTCTTACGCGTTCATTGGGCGCATCGAGTAGATCACACACTTCGTTTGCAAGCGCGGTAGTATCAAAAAAGTCGACGAGTCGGCCAGTGTCGTTGTGATGGATAGCCTCGTGCAGTGGTTGCGTATTACTGGCAACAATGCAACAGCCCACACTCATTGCTTCAAGTAAACTCCAACTTAACACAAAAGGGTAGGTTAAATAAACGTGTACGCGAGAGAGTTGCAAAAGCGGAATAAAATGCGCGTAATCAATATGCCCTAAAAAATGAATGCGGTTCATATCGAGTTGATCCGCTACTTCGCTGAGAAATATATCTTTCCATTTTTTGCCATCAGGTGCTTTTGATCCGTAACTGACGCCGTCTGCGCCAACAATTAAAATACGCGCATTTGGCCGTCGACGCATAATCTCAGGCAAGGCACGCATAAAGCTGTGATAGCCCCGATAAGGCTCTAAGTTGCGATTCACAAAGGTGATGACTTCATCATCGCGTGTTAACGTAATGGCATTACCACTACTAGTATTGAGCGATAAACTGACACTCGGATTTGGTGCAAGTGCTTTTGTGTCTATGCCATCATGAATGACGGTAATGTGGCTGCGAAACGGCTCAGGAAATGTACTGGCTTGCCAATAAGTTGGCGAAATCCCTGCGTCAGCAATGTCAAAATGCAACAAATTATTCGTGTTCTTTAGACGTAAACGACAGTCATTCGTCGGATCTGCATTGATGAATTCGGGATCAAAATTCACATCTGTACCGTGCGTGTGATAAAAAAATTCACAATAAATTGCCATTTTGGTATCAGGCCAAATATCTTTGAGAAATAAACTCTCACCCCAGCCAGAATGCGCAATAATCAAATCCGGTGTAAAGCCGGATTCACGTAATGTCAACGCAGCGCGAAATGCAGCTTCACCGCGAATCACTTTGGTTTCAAAATCACTTACCCATGGATGAACATTAGGCGTTGTTCCACGCGCCGCTTGATAGCTAATTAATCGAACACCTTGCCATGTTTCAGGCATTCCCGATTGCATAGTGAATGCTACCACTTCATTTGCGGGGTTTTCAGCCAGTGCGGGTGCAAGATGCTTAAATTGCCCTGGGAAATTTTGGTGTACAAATAATATTCGCATAATCCGTTTAATTAGTCTGTTTTTTCATAATGGTTTCAACGCGATGCAAATCTTCGATGCTCAATTGACCGCGCAAATGGTCTGCATCGGTTTTGACCTGAATGGTTTGTCCAGGGCTGGAACACTGGATGGCATTTTCCAAAATGGCAATGAAGGCCGACACCACCGTTGGCCGCTCTACGCTGACCATGCAATTGTCAGCCTTTAAGTTCACGGCCAGTTGAATGCGCTTTTCTTGGGACAGACCTTCCAAGGTTTGAACAGCCTCCTGAACCAATTCATCCAAACCAATGATTTGCGTTTTGTGAGGACGGGCCCTGACAAACTGCAGCATTTCACCGGCCATTTTTTCCAAATGAATGAGCTGGTTTTGGAGTTTTTTGGCAAAGTTAACGCGGTCTTGCAATTCAAGTTGCTCGGTGCACAAATGCGATGCGTACAGCAGCGCCGTGGACAAAGGCGTTCTAAGTTGATGCGCAATACCCGCCGACATTTTGCCCATGGCAGCCAAGCGATCTACCCGCTCGCTGTCTTCCAAAGTGCGCAAGTTGGCCGTAATGTCTTGAATTTGAATGACGCTGCGCAAGCCCTCTTGCACACGCTGGGCTTGCAAGGTGCGCTGCCCTGTGGCGGCGCTCAAATGAAATTCGTCGGGGCCGTGGCCAGGCTTCCAGTTTTCTGGGGTCGACCAAGCCTCCCCCGTTTTGAGACCTGGCACCAACTGCTCTGCGGCTTGGTTGAAAT
>CAJBJW010000052.1 GCA_903953455.1 uncultured Pseudomonadota bacterium
ACACTCTGGGCATTTATATCCTTGCGGCCAACGCCACAAAAACAACGCTTTTCGACATTGATCTTCTGTTCCATAATCTTTCATGAACTCGATTAGACTATAGCCTTTTTGAAATTGTACTTGGTTTTTCATGACCTTATCTCCATGCCAATACTTATGATCGCAGTATAGTCCTTATTTGCTAGAGTAGCTGTTCTTTATGAGTAATCAGGTAGTTTAATGTTCTATAACATCTGATTTATCGATAGGTAACGCCTTTATAATCACTATTTTAAATATTTTGATAATAAATTATGGGAAAACATATATTTTTTAGCGTATTTTTAATATTACATTGTCGTTATTTTGTCATAATTAGAGGACTAAAATAGTAGAGATTTTCCATTCAAGCAAATAAACGCAAAGGCGATTTTTTGTTTTGTTAATTTTCACTACTATATTTTGAGTAATCTGATGAATAAGAATATTACCCTCATGAGCTTCTCTGCATTAGCCTTAGTCGCTAATGCCTTTAATCCGGCTATTTCTCATGCTGCTACAGCACCGAAACTCAAAGCAGCAGCCTTCACTTTTGCGTTATGGAGTGACATGCCTTATGGCAAAAATGGTGATTTAATTGCTTCTACCGTAGCTGCCCCAGCATTAGATGGTTCAACAGACGGTAAAACATCAATTTCTCGCTTAACAAAAAGTATTACTGATGCAAAGGTAAGCTTTACTATTTTTGGTGGCGATACAAAAGACGGTAGCTCACTGTGTATTGATAAAACACTTAAAGACGACGCAACAGCTATGTTTAATAGTTTGGCTATACCCACTGTTTATACGCCAGGTGATAATGAATGGACTGATTGTCATCGCACTAATAACGGAAGTTATAACAATTTAGAACGACTTAAATTCCTTCGCGAAAATATGTTCCAGTCATCAAAAAGTTTTGGTGGCAATGCTAAAACCCAATTGACATTAACTCGTCAAGGTACACCTGGTGGGGAATATTCTGAAAACAGTCGTTGGACTAAAGGTAATGTTGTATTTGTTACACTAAATGTTCCAGGTAGTAACAACAATAAAGTTAACGCTGGTGAATGTGTTAATTCAAAAAGCGTTCGTACACAAGTTGAATGTGATGCAGACAATGCAGAATATATTGCACGCGATGCAAAAAATATTGAGTTTATGAAAGAATCCTTTCAGGCAGCTAAAGATGGTGCAGCGTCAGGTGTTATGATTGTGATTCAAGGTGATCCTGTATTTGATTTCCCAGATACAGAAACGGTTGATGAAAGAACGACTGTTGTATCGACGTTACCACCTCATGATGGCTATGATGCATTTCTAGCCGCATTAATAGCAGAAACGAAAGCGTTTACAGGTCAAGTAGTATTAGTGCACGGTGATAGTCATTACTTTAGAGTTGATAAACCATTGATGCAACAAACGATGAAAAAAGCAGACATGGTGAAAAATTTAACTCGTGTTGAAAACTTTGGAAGTGGAAGTGTTCATTGGATTAAAGTGACCGTGACACCAACAAATTCTAATGTATTTAATTTTGAACCTATGATTGTAAAAGGCAACTAAGCCTCTATTCATCAATTGAATGACAAAAAGCGTCACATGTAGTGTGGCGCTTTTTTTTATGTCCGTCTATTTTTCATTTAGCTAATAATTCAAACTTTTTTTCTGTTGATGTAAGACGACCAAGTTGCGTCAAGACACTACTTTGTTCAAATCGACCGTTTTGAACTCTATGACTAGATGGATTTATCGGAGGCTTACAGACCAGCAGACAAAG
>CAJBJW010000053.1 GCA_903953455.1 uncultured Pseudomonadota bacterium
GCAGTCGAGCGCAGATTCACCGGTATACACGGATTTCCGCGCCTCCTGAATGAATAATTCGGTCATTTTATCCATACGCTCAATAATGGCGTCCGTGCCACCTGCCCATGCTGCTGACATTTGCGTTTCTCCTTAGGTTATTCTTGCATGGCTCGCGCCACCGCTTCGGCGACTTTAATGCCGTCAATGGCGGCGGATAAAATACCGCCAGCATATCCCGCCCCTTCACCAGCAGGATAGAGTCCCACTGTGTTTAAGCTTTGGAACTTTTCATTGCGTTTGATGCGAATAGGTGATGATGTGCGTGTTTCAACGCCGGTTAAAAGGGCATCGTGCATCGCAAACCCTTTAATGTTTTTATCAAAGGCGGGCAAGGCTTCAGTAATGGCGTCAATGGCGTAATCGGGTAGGGCGCTGCGTAAACTCCCGAGTTTCACCGATGGGGTATAAGAGGGCTGCACAATGCCAAAAGCGGTCGATGGGCGATCGGCGAGAAAATCACCTACGAGTTGCGCGGGCGCTGCGTAATCTTCCCCGCCCAGTAAAAAAGCTTGGCGCTCCCAGTGACGCTGTAAATCAACGCCCGCTAAAACGTGCTGCGGATAATCCACTTCGGGCGAAATACCGACAACAATAGCACTGTTTGCGTTGCGTTCATTGCGTGAATATTGACTCATACCGTTGGTAACAACGTGACCTTCTTCAGACGTTGCCGCAACCACCGTACCTCCAGGACACATACAAAAACTGTAAACCGACCGACCATTTTTGCAATGATGTACTAGTTTATAATCTGCTGCACCCAGTAATTTATGTCCCGCACTTTGACCAAAACGACATTGATCAATCATCGATTGTGGATGTTCGATACGAAACCCCATCGAAAAGGGCTTTGCTTCCATGTAGACGCCATTTTTTTGTAGCATTGAAAAGGTATCACGGGCGCTATGCCCAATGGCGAGTACAACGTGCGAGCTGTCGATAATTTCACCGCTGGTGAGTCTTACGCCTTGCACTTGACCCTTTTCAATTAAGATATCATCAACGCGTTGCTCAAAACGGATTTCACCGCCTAAGGATTCAATCGTCGCGCGCATAGCCTCAACCATCGACACTAAGCGAAATGTCCCAATATGTGGTTTACTTAAATGCAGAATTTCAGGTGGAGCACCAGCTTTGACGAATTCTTCAAGCACTTTACGACCGTAATGATTGGGGTCTTTGATTTGTGTGTAGAGCTTGCCATCTGAGAACGTTCCCGCGCCACCTTCGCCAAATTGAACATTAGATTCGGCATTGAAGACACGTTTTCGCCAGAGTGCAAACGTGTCTTTTGTGCGTTCACGAACGGATTTGCCGCGCTCAAGCATAATGGGGTTAAACCCCATTTGAGCGAGAATGAGCGTAGCAAGTAAGCCACAAGGCCCTGCACCAATGACGATAGGACGTGTTTTTTCTATCCCTTTTGAATGGGTCACTAATTGATATTGCGTATTAGGCGTTACGCTAATACGCGGATCATCGACAAGACTTGCAAGAATGTCAGCTTCATTTTTAACTTCAACATCAACGGTGTAGACCATGAAAATCGTATCGCGCTTACGTGCGTCGTGCCCTTGACGAAAAACTTGGAAGCGAATAAATTTATCTAAAGTGATGTTTAGCCGATAAAGAATCGTTGACTCTAAATCGGATGGTGTGTGGTTAAGTGGAAGCTTAATTTCAGTAATTCGTAGCATGAATGTTTAGTAAGTTGATGTGGCAAGTGAAATAGGGATTGATGCGCAAAAAATCGCTTTTTTTCGTTATTGTTATAATACGTTTGTCGGTTTGTTTTTGATATTGTAAAATAGTTATCAAAGCAAGAGCACGCCGCTAATGAATTTAATTGAATTAAAAGTAAGTCTTAGGAAAATAAAATGGATATATCACCAGAACTATTGCAAAAAAAGATTCTTATTGTTGATGATGCTGCTTCAATGCGCACATTAACAAAGGCTATTTTGCGTGAAGCCGGTTTTACCAATGTGTTTGACGTACCCGGAGGTCGTGAAGCATTGGCTAAAATGGCACAAATTAAAGTTAACATTGTTATTTGTGATTGGAATATGCCTGGCATGAGCGGCATTGAGTTATTCCAAGCGGTTAAAAATGACCGAAAATTGGCTCTGCCTCCTTGGATTATGTTGACATCATCTTCTGAAGGCGAAAAAGTAAAAGAAGCCATTTCAGTGGGCATTACCTCGTATATCGTCAAACCATTTAAACCAGATAATTTAGTTGCACAAATTATCAATAAGCTCAAATCAGCTGGTTAATCAAAAAAACATACCCATCAAGTCAAACAAATCACAGCAGTTTATCTGCTGTGATGATGTTTAGTCTAACTACTCCGCTTCATCAACTTCCATGGCAACAGCGTAGTTGCATTCTTTTTGTGGACATACTTTCTCAACACCACGACGTTTACTTTCTTTTTGTGTGAGTACTGGCCAATGGCAAGAGGGGCAGGGTTCGTTTAGCGGTGCATTCCATAGTGCATAGTCACAACTTGGATAATTTTCACACGAATAAAACAATTTTCCATTACGTGATTTGCGTTTAAAAATTTGTCCCTTTTGGCATTTTGGACAAGAGACACCGGTGTCTTGAGGTTTTTCAAGTGGCTCAATATAACGGCAGGTTGGATAGGCGCTACACCCAATGAACTTACCATAACGGCTATTTTTGTAAACCAGTTTTGACTGGCATTCAGGGCACGCGCGATCTTCAACGGTTTCCGGTTCTGCTTGCGGAGAATCGGATAAATTACGTGTATAGGTGCACGTTGGATAATCGGTACAACCAATAAAACGGCCATTGCGCCCAAGACGAATGGAAAGTCCCTTGCCACATAAAGGGCAAGCTTCATCAATGGCTTCTTGCGTGACGTCTTTGCGCTGAACGGAACTTTCTTTCTCGTGTACCAATTCACCAAATGGCTCCCAGAAACTGCGCATGAGTGGAATCCACTCTTTTTCGCCGCGTGCAACAGCGTCCAGATCATCTTCTAAATTCGCCGTAAAGCTGTAGTCGACATATTTAGTGAAATGGTCAGTTAAAAATTTATTCACTATTCGACCGACATCTGTAGGATAAAAACGCTTGGTTTCAAGCGTGACATATTCACGATTTTGCAACGTTGAAATAATGGATGCATACGTTGATGGGCGTCCAATCCCATGTTCTTCAAGTGATTTAACAAGGCTCGCTTCACCATAGCGTGGTGGTGGCTCAGTAAAATGTTGAGCAATAATCACATCGTTTAAAATAACGCTGTCGCCTTCTTTGAGAGGCGGCAGGAAGCTCTCTTTGTCATCGCCTTCTTTTGAGTCATCTTTGCCTTCTAAATACACTGCCATAAATCCGGGTATGGCAACGGATGAACCGGTGGCGCGAAAAATATGTTTACCCTCATTGCAACTCATATCAATGGCGACATTATTAAGCGTAGCGTGAATCATCTGACATGCAATTGTGCGTTTCCAGATTAATTCGTAGAGCTTAAACTGCTCGGCACTGAGATAGGTTTGAATTTGAGAGGGAATGTAACGCGCAGACGTTGGGCGAATCGCCTCATGCGCTTCTTGGGCATTTTTTGATTTTGTTTTGTATTCGGGTGGCGTTTTGGGAATATTTGATTCGCCGTAGATTTCGCCAATTAACGCACGAATATCCGCTATAGCTTCAGCTGATAAATTCACCGAATCCGTACGCATATAGCTAATCAACCCCGCTGTTTCGCCACCAATATCAATCCCTTCATACAATTGCTGCGCTACCGCCATCGTTCTTTTCGTTGTAAAACCTAATTTTCTGGCGGCTTCTTGTTGAAGAGTTGAGGTGATAAAGGGGGGGGCAGGGTGACTTTTGCGTTGTTTCTTTTCGAGTTTGCTGACAATTAATGTACCTTGCGCCGCATCAAGTAATATTTTTTTAGTTTCCTGTGCGGTTTGCTCGTTGTCGATGGTGAATTGGCTGACTTTATTGCCATCAAGGTAGGTTAATTTGGCTTTAAAGGCTTGGTCATGCGCAAAAGTTGCGGCGTCAACAGACCAGTATTCGCGGTTTTTAAATGCTTCAATTTCAAGTTCGCGCTCAACAATTAAGCGTAGAGCGGGACTTTGAACACGCCCTGCAGATAAGCCACGACGAATTTTTTTCCAAAGTAGGGGGGAGAGATTAAATCCTACTAAATAATCTAACGCGCGACGGGCTTGCTGTGCGTAGACTAAATTGAAATTGAGTTTAGCAGGCTCAGCAATAGCTTGCGTGACAGATTTTTTGGTAATTTCATGAAACGCAACGCGATGCACTTCTCTTTTTCCCACTAAATTCTTTTCATTGAGATATTCAAGTAAATGCCATGAAATCGCTTCGCCTTCGCGATCTGGATCGGTCGCGAGATAGAGGGTGTCGGCTGATTTCAATGCTTTGGTGATGGCAAGTAGATGGCGTTGATTGCGTTCTATAATTTCATATTTCATCGCAAAATCGTGTTGCGGATCGACAGCACCTTCTTTAGGGATTAAGTCCCGTACATGGCCATAAGAGGCAAGGACATGAAAATCTTTGCCTAAATATTTTTCGATGGTTTTTGCTTTGGCTGGCGATTCAACAATGACGAGATTTTTGCTCATTTATCCATTCCATTTGATACAAAAGACGGGCTTTTAAAAGGTATTTTAATGCACATACGTTGGCAGTAGATCGTAAATCATGTCTTCCATTCGCGCTAATGCCAACTCTTCATCAGGTTGATTGAGCAGCACGATGAGAACAATCCATTTTAACTTATCAAGCGTTAAGCTTTCTTCGAGAGCAATGGCGCGGTCTAACACCAATTCACGATTAACTGAATTGAGAATACCTGTGCGCTCTAAATGCATCAATAAATTTTGACATTCGACATCAAGACGCTCTTTTTCTTGCGCACTAAAAATGCGAAATGATGCCGCTGTCATGGGCTGAATATCATTAGGCTCAATACTCAATGATTCAAGCCATGAGAAAGCGCGATTCACTTCTTTATGCTCAAAACCCGCTTGAAGCAATTCCGTTTTCACGATATCACTATCAGGAAGCATTTCATTGTCATCATCCATATAATTTTCAAAAAGATACATCAGCACATCAAAAATATTTTCTTTCATAAATCCTAGTTAATTATTTTACGCGGATATAGCAACCACCAGTGGTCGCCTCGATATGCCCCTGTAGCTCAAGCATGAGAAGTTGTACGGCAATACTTTCCACTGATTGCCCTGAACTTTCGACTAAATCGTCAATAGACGTTGGGCCAAACATGACTAGATTCAATAATGTTTGTTGCTCGAGGTCAAGTAATGATTGTTCTGGCTCGGAGCGTAAAAAGCTAATTCGTTGTTTATATTGACTTAATTCATCAATAATATCTTGTGGGGATTCGACAAGTTTTGCGCCTTCTTTTATCATTGCATTACAGCCACGAGAAAGGGGGCTGTAAATAGACCCAGGTATTGCAAAAACCTCGCGGTTTTGCTCAATGGCAAGGCGTGCCGTGATAA
>CAJBJW010000054.1 GCA_903953455.1 uncultured Pseudomonadota bacterium
AGACGAATATCGTGATATTGATAATCCAGTTGATTTGATGTCAACCAATTACGTGCTTTTTTCACAGTGGAGCATGTCGCTATTCCGTAGAGAACAATCATGATTAAACCATTATTCTCCGCTCAATAACTCTTCAATAGGTGGAAGTTCTGGATCTGTTTTGCAACGGACTTTATAAACGTCAATAAGTTCCATTAAAGCTTGCTCTAAATCGCCTAAAATTTCCTCTTCATATTCAATTTCGTCTTCAGGTACTTCACCTGATTCCAAATAGTCTTTTTGAACATTGACGCCTTCTTCAACTGAAAGGATTGAGTACATTAAGGTTGTGCTTGAAATTTCTTTGCTCATAATATTTTTAGTGGTTAATAGTGAATGAAAAAATGGAAAAAAACCTGATTAACAGGAAAAGACAACAGTTACTTATTTTGATACATAACGCGTCACGTCTTCTATGCCTGCTGCAACAAATCCGTTTTTTCGCAGTCGACAAGCATCGCAAGTGCCACAAGCTTCACCTTGTTCGCTTGCAGAGTAACATGACACGGTTTGTCTATAATTCACACCGAGCTGAGTCCCTTGCTCAATAATTTGTGCTTTAGTTAAATAAATCAGTGGCGTATGAATTTTAAAAGGGATACCTTCAACACTTGATTTTGTTGCGACATTGGCTAAATTTTCAAAAGCAGCTATAAACTCTGGACGACAATCTGGATAACCCGAATAATCGACAGCATTCACGCCAATAAAAATATCCTGTGCCTTTAACACTTCCGCCCATCCAAGCGCTAGTGATAAAAAAACCGTATTTCTCGCTGGCACATAAGTGACAGGAATTCCCGCTTCTAAACTTTGCGGTACATCAATATGTGAATCTGTTAATGCAGATCCACCAATACTACCTAAATCCAAACGTATGACTTTTAATTCAACCTCATAATCTGCGGCAATTTTCGCCGCCGCTTGCAATTCTGCATTATGCCGTTGCCCATAATCAAAACTCAACGCATAACACGTATAACCTTGAGCTTTTGCTGTAGCTAATACGGTAACAGAATCTAATCCGCCGGAAAGTAGTACAACCGCTTTTTTATTCATGTTATTTTCCCTGTGCGTCTTGCCACAACAATTTGTGCAATTGAATTTGAAAACGCACTGCTAACTTATCTTCTAATATTTTTTCTGCTAATTGTGTCGGATTCTGCTGATCTGCAACAGGTGAAAATAAAATATAACAATGATTCGTTAAATCATATTGCTTAAGTATATTTTTTGACCAGTTATAATCTTCTTCACCTGCAATAACAAATTTGACTTCATCATGTGCGGATAAATACGCTATATTTTCGTATCGATTTTTATCCATTTCACCCGAAGAAGGTGTTTTTAGATCCATCACTTTTGTCACGCGTGAATCGACTTTTGACACATCTAACGCACCACTAGTTTCCAGCGAAACGCAGTAGCCTAAATCAACCAATTTCGCCAGTAAACTGATACATTCACTTTGTGCTAAAGGCTCACCACCTGTTACACAAACGTTTCCACATTGATATTTTTCAACTTCTTTAAAAATTGCGTCAAAAGACATTTTTACACCACCCGAAAATGCATAACTGGTGTCACAGTAAACACATCGAAGCGGACACCCTGTCAGACGAATAAATACAGTTGGCAAACCTACTCTACTTGACTCACCTTGCAGAGAATAAAAAATTTCACTAATTCTCAACGTATCGAGCATCAATTTTTCACGTCCGTAAACTGTTGCAGTTTTTTCGCTGCAATTTGTGAGGATGGCGAATTAGGAAAATCCGTAATCACACGAGTGAAATAGTCTTTTGCTTTTGCTGTATTACGTTGTTCCATTTCCATGAGACCGAGCCTTAATATTGCATCTGGCACTTTTGCACTATTGGGATATTTTTCAATAACCAAATTAAATGCCTTACGAGCAGCATCCGGATTTTTATTAACTCGATAAGCTTCACCCAACCAATATTGTGCATTATTTGCATATTGATTATTTGGATCTTTACTGAGTAAGGCATTAAATTGCGTAATAGCTTCAAGCGTTTGACCATTGCGGAATGCATCATAGGCTTGCGTATATTGCTGTTTTTTATCCCCATCAGCACTTTGCCCCGACGAGGGCGTGACAGCAGGTGAAACAGATTTAGATGCAGGCACTTCAGCTTCCTGCTCTTTCTCTTTAGGTGTAGACGACTCGGTTGCCACATTCGATTTATTGCTATTCATTTTCGTTTCCATTTGCTGTAAACGATCGTCAAAATCTGAATACATAATCGATTGTTTCTTTTTTAACTCAGCAATTAAATTCGTCTGTTCTTCAATTTTGCCATTTAATTGCTGAATTTCATTCTGCGCTTCATCTAGTCGCGTCATCAGTTCATAAGTATTATTGACCGATGTATTAGCTTGAGCCGGAATAACTGCAGGCGCACCACTTGGATAAGATGAGTTATCTATAACAGGAGCGAGCTCAGCAAAAGCCATACTCGACAACGACCATAATAAAAGCGCAGACAATTTTTTCATAATAATTTAGTACGCAAGCTCAACGCGACGATTTAGTTCCCAAGATGATTCATCATGCCCCATCGCAACTGGCTTTTCTTCACCGTAACTGACAACGCTCAATTGTGCCTCAGAAACACCCTGTGCTTTTAGCATCGCACCAATTGATTTTGCACGTTGCTCACCTAAACCAATGTTATATTCACGTGAACCACGCTCATCGCCATTTCCTTCCAACACGACATGTTGACTTGGATTAGCGAGCAAATAACGTGCGTGTGCTGCAATCACAGGAATAAAATCTTGCTGTACTTGACTGCTATCAAGCATAAAATAAATGGTTCTTTTTGATAATGGGTTATTTGGATCGCTAAATTCAGGTGGCAAACCATTCGCGCCATGTGCGCCATAACGACCACCATTTAAACCTGAACCACCAAAGTTTGATCCACCATTCAATCCACTTGTTGATGCGTCACCAATACCATTAGCGCCATTTAAACTTCCATCAGTCAAACTAGCATCTTTTTCTTCATCCGAACTACAACCTGCTAAGGCTAATGTACTTAAAAGGGCGAGCAACGCCATTTTGTTATTTAATTTCATTGTTATTTCCAATTAGTTAAGGGTTAAAAAGTTAATTATTTATTTTGGCGACCATGCCGGTTCGCGCACTTCAGTACTATCAAAAACGAGTTTTTGTTGCATTTTACCATCGACAGAAACTGCTGATAAATAACCCGTACTTCCTTTTCGTGACGCATAAAGCACCATACTACCGTTAGGCGCAAAACTGGGTGATTCGTCTAGTGGACCAGAAGTCAAAACACTAATCGATTTTGAATTTACGTCCATTACACCAATACGGTAATCGCCACCGTTTCCATGCACCATGGTGAGATATTTTCCATCGGGTGAAAAACTCGCTCTCGCGTTGTAACTACCACTAAAAGTGATTCGTCTTTCCTCTCCACCTTGCGTAGGAACCACATACAACTGTGGCTTCCCACCACGATCCGATGTAAACACAATGTTGCGACCATCAGGCGACCATGTTGGCTCAGTATCAATAGAGCGGTTTTTTGTTAATTTAGTCACATTACGTGTACCTAAATCTAAAATATATATATCAGGACTTCCATCTTTTGATAAGGTAACAGCAAGTTTTGTACCATCTGGCGACCAAGCTGGTGCACCGTTAATTCCGGGAAATTCTGCAACCCTTTCACGCTGACCTGTCGCAAGCGTTTGTGTATAAATTGCCGCGCTTTTTTTCTCAAAAGACACATAAGCAATTCGCGCAGCATCTGGTGACCAAGCCGGTGACATTAAAGGCTCAGG
>CAJBJW010000055.1 GCA_903953455.1 uncultured Pseudomonadota bacterium
GCGGTGAAGGCTTAGACTCTGATGATAAAGCGGGCGCCACCCTTTTAGCTGTTTTTTCTTTTACTGACGAACTTGTCGCCTACACTTCTTTTTGACGAGCTACCCTCTCTTTCGCATCAGAAGCCGATTTACTGGCAAGCTGATTATCTGATGAAATGGATTTCGCCTCTTAAGGCTTTTTATCCGCTGGTTGCGTAATGAGCGTGACATCCATGTATTGAGGTGCTTTTTGTTCACGCATAGGGAGCTTGAACAAGACATAATAAATAAAAATGCCATGCAAAATAATAGCCGCCGCTAGCGTGATGAATACCTTCATTTAGCCACAATCGTTTCGATATGATCCATTAAAACGCCCGCTATATTCAGCCCAAATTGGGCATCCAATTCTTGCACACAGGTGGGACTGGTGACGTTAATTTCCGTTAGCGTATCACCAATAACGTCCAACCCAACAAAAATCAAACCTTTAGCTTTAAGTGTCGGTGCCACTTGGCTCACAATCCAGCGATCATGCTCAGTTAAAGGCCGCCCTTCTGCGCGACCACCGGCGGCAAGATTTCCGCGCGTTTCGCCTTGCTGAGGAATACGCGCAAGCGCATAAGGAATCGCCTCCCCATTGACGACAAGAATACGTTTATCACCGTCTTTAATCGCTGGCAAATAACGCTGCGCCATAATGTAGCGTTGATTATAATTCGTCATCGTTTCCAAAATAACACTGATATTAGGGTCCTCTAAGCGCAAACGAAATATCGATGTCCCGCCCATGCCATCAAGCGGCTTTAAAATAATGTCCTGCTGTTCTTCTAAAAACTGGCGAATCTGAACAGCGCGACTTGACACCAATGTTTCCGCGCAACATTGCGAAAACCATGAGGTAAAAAGCTTCTCATTCGCATCACGCAATGATTGCGGTTTATTGACCACATAAACACCCGCATCTTCAGCTCTCTGCAAAATTGTTGTGGCATAAAGAAACTCGGAATCAAAAGGTGGATCTTTGCGCATTAATATGACATCAAGCTCTGATAAATCAATAATTTGCTCACGAATAAATTCGTGCCAACGTGACGCATTGCGTTCAACGGTCAGTAGACGTGTTCTTGCATAGGCACGACCGTTGCGCAGAAAAAGATCCCCCATTTCCATATAGTAAAGCTGCCATCCACGGCTTTGCGCCTCAAGGAGCATAGCAAAACTGGTGTCTTTTTTGATGTTAATTTGGTCAATACTGTCCATGACCATACCGAGTTTAATAGACATTAGCGTTTTATCTTCTGAGTGATTTAGTGTAAAGTAGTGTTAATTATATCGAGTTTATTATTTACCTAGAAAAGAAATTTTGGTATAAAGCCGGATTATATTTTAAATTTATACAGCTACAGAGGTTTTTCATGTCAAGAGTATGTCAAGTTACGGGTAAACGCCCGATGACTGGAAATAACGTTTCACACGCAAACAACAGAACAAGAAGACGTTTTTTGCCTAATCTTCAACACCACCGTTTTTGGGTTGAGAGCGAAAACCGTTGGGTACGTCTGCGCGTATCAACAAAAGCCATGCGCATTATCGACAAAAACGGCATCGATGCAGTTTTAGCGGATTTGCGTAAAGCAGGCCAAAAAGTTTAACCCCTATTTTTGAGAGGATAAAATCATGCGTGATAAAATTAAATTGATTTCGACAGAAGGTACGGGTCATTTTTACACTACAACAAAAAATAAAAAAACGATGCCAGAAAAAATGGAAATCAAAAAGTTTGATCCATTTGTTCGCAGACACGTTATTTATAAAGAAGCTAAAATTAAATAGTTTCACTGCGTTATTAGCATCAGGTTAACGCCATTCGAGCTGCGTTAATCTGGCTAATACCGACAACCCCTCAGTCTGTTTTTCTTCGCTTCTTGTTTGTCCCCATCCAATCGATTACTATTTATCGTGTAATGCCTATTTTTTAACCTCACACGGTAATATTTATGACATCGACAACTAAAATTAGCTTTCTTCTTGTCAGTACGCTTTCGCTTGCAGGTTGCTATAGCCAAGGTGGCTGGACACCTACCGTGGACGCTTATGGCGACCCTAATGCACAATTCATCAACCGAGATATGGGCGATTGTCAGCAATTAGCCACGCATGCTTCTGGTGGCACGGCAAAAGAAACCGCTATTGGTGCGGGCGTTGGCGGGCTTATTGGTGGCGCAACAGGCGCAGCACTTGGCGCAATTGTTGGAAGTCCGGGAACAGGCGCAGCACTTGGCGCAGCTGCTGGTGGTATTGGTGGCGCAGCAAAGCAAGGCTTTTCAGCAGAAGATGAATATAAACGCGCTTACTCAAGCTGTATGCGCAATCGCGGTCACCATATTGTTAACTAACTTTTACAATTTTTTACTTTACGCGCTATGAGCATAAAATCAGATAAATGGATACGTCGCATGGCGGCAGAACACGGGATGATTTGCCCCTTTGAACACAATCAAGTGCGTGAAAACGAAAACGGGCGTGTCATTTCTTACGGCACATCAAGTTACGGTTATGATGTGCGTTGCGCGGATGAGTTCAAAATTTTCACCAATATCAATTCCGCTATTGTTGATCCTAAAAATTTCGATCCAACGAGTTTTGTTGACGTGCAATCCGACGTTTGCATTATCCCCCCTAATTCATTTGCACTCGCAAGAACGGTCGAATATTTCCGTATTCCTCGTGATGTCCTCACCATTTGCTTAGGCAAATCGACGTATGCGCGTTGCGGTATCATTGTGAATGTCACGCCTTTAGAGCCGGAATGGGAAGGACACGTCACGCTTGAATTTTCAAATACAACTACCCTACCCGCCAAAATTTACGCCAACGAAGGCGTTGCGCAAATGCTATTTTTTGGTGGTGACGAGCAGTGCGAAACCTCGTATGCAGATAGAGGCGGAAAATACCAAGGTCAAACTGGCGTCACACTTCCTAAAACCTAAAGCACGTTTTGTTTTTATTTCATTGAGAAAATCATGACCGATCAAATTACACTTTCACGCGAATTGACAAGTCAACTGCTTCACCTTGCCCAAATTTCCCCAGAAGCAGAAGTTTGCGGTATTGTTAGCTATAAAAATAAAACGCCAGTGCGTTGCTACCCGATTAAAAATATTGCACCATCGCCAGCTACACAGTTTTTATTTGATCCCACAGAGCATATTGCGGCAACGAAAACCTTGCGTGAGCGTGGCGAAGAAATATTTGCTATTTATCATTCACACCCCAGTGCGCCAGCTTATCCTTCTTCGCTCGATTTAGATAATTTAGCGTATATCGATGCATTGCATTTTATAATTTCGCTTAATACGAAAGGTATCTTAGAATTACGCGCGTTTGATATAAAAAACAAACAGGCTACTGAATTACGAATAACGCTCTAAGCACAAGTAGCTTAGTCGTGCATAAAGTGCTTTTTTTAAAACTATCGAGATTTCATGCAATGAAAAAAATTTTATTACTATCACTGACCGCTTTACTACTCAATGGATGTAGTGAAAAAAATAATTATGAAGCGGCTGTTTTAGCGGAACTCCAACGAGAAAAAAATTCACAAGACCCAAAGGAATACAGTGTACCCGTTGAAAAAATGGCAGACTGTATTGTTGAAAAATCATCAGATAACATGCCGGGATTATTCGCATTCGATCCCGATAGACTGACAGCATTTCGCAACTATACAAAAATGCTAACGCTACCCCAATCTGCGGATCCTAAAAAAACCATGGAAGAATTACGCAATGATTTTGGTACGCCTAAAGATTTGACAACTGCCCGTTCTAATTACATAGAAAGCGAAATGGAATGCCTAGCATTATTTATGGCAAATACCGAAGGCGGAGAGAACGAAGAAACCACGAAACCAGAATAATTTTTTTTCAAATAGTACGGTGCAGCATGAAACGATTAACCTTTTTAATGACATTGAGTCTTCTTTCAGCAGGTTGCGCTTACGAGCGCTCGGCACCTTACTATGGCTATTCCTCTTATAGAACAGTCCCCCAGTCGAGTTATTACTCGCGCGAGTACTACTACACGCCACCGCAACATTACTATGCTCCAGCACCTCATTATCATTACGAAAATGAATATCATGAACACCACGAGCGACATGAACACTATGAAAAACATAACGCATATGAACGCCAAGGGCGCCATAATAGATACGGTAGACATCGCGAAGGTAGAAACTAGTTATTTTTAAAATTGATCAATAACGCATATTGAGAGGCGATAACGTATGTCAAACAGATTCGGTGAACTTTTACAGTCTTTTTACAATTTCGGCTCGCTCTCTTATAAAAAAATCATTCAAACAACGACCGTTGGATTAGACGTTAATATTGGTTTTGGGCAATCTTATGTAGCAAAAATGAATAATTTAACTATTCATGGTAATCAGGGCTTAGAACAAGTCACACTCGCACAAAATGTAAAGGGCATCATTATTGATTCTACTGTTGAATCAGTGGTACTCACTGGCGTGAAATTTAACCCGAGCGCACTTCTCTCTTCTCAAAATAAAATTACCATAACATCAAATACGGAAAATATTGCCACGCTAAGTATTGCCGACAAACATTATGAAGCGCTCTATTTTGCTAATGCAGCAGGTACACTGTCTCTTGATAGCTTAGGAAAAGGTATTTTTAATTTATCTCGTATTCAACTCGACCCTAATGAAAATTACACCGCAAAGGTAAATAAGTTGCAGGTCTATGGCAATACAGGGCAAGAAAAAGTCACCATTGCTCCTACAATTTCAGGCGTCACTGTTGCAAGTAATATAGAAAGTGTCGCTTTTAGTGGCAATGTGTCCGATTACAGCTACAGTATTAAACGCGGCAGTGTTGTAGTAACAGATACCGTAACAGGCTTAGCAACCGCGGTTGTGAATGTCAATTATGACCCTAGCGGCACCTTGCTTGAGTTTGCCAATAAAACGCTGACAGCGACAAGGAATTCGCAAGGCATCACAGTCACCGATCCCACTGCATCGAGTTTAACTGATATGTCTGGCGGCACAAATTTTCAATACCGTATTGATTTAAGTTCTGCCAAACTGGGTACCTATCTCAGTGATGTGCAAAACGCATTAAAAATTAGCTTAGAAAACATTGGGGATTACCTCAGCACAAAAGTGCCACTTCAAATACAAATACTCACTGAACGCGTCAGCACAAAAGTGCTAGCCCAAGCCAGTGCTACACTGACAAATATAACTGGTTTGAACGGCGTGACGCAAACGACCACCTTTCTTGCTGATTCACTGCAAGGAATAGATACCAATCCGGGTCAAGATGATTTAACACTTTTTCTTAACCTATCCAATATTCATCAAATGTCCTTTAGCGGCAAGCCCGTGGCAGGAAAATACGATTTTGTCAGTATTTTAACGCATGAAATTTTGCATGGCTTAGCGTTTACTGGTAACTTAGACAGCAATGGTGAAAAAACGCCTTTTGACGCACTCGTTTCAATGGAAAATGGCGCCCCCGTGTTTACTGGTGCTCGTGCAAAAGCATTGAATGCCAATAAGCCAATTGCTTTAGAACCCGAAACTGTTGGCAATGGTTCGGCTTATTATCATTTAACATTGGAGAATGATTTGATGTCAGACACATTTGGAAAAGGTGAAGTTCGCAGTATTTCAGCACTTGACCTGGCTATACTCGAAGATCTTGGACTCTCCATCGTTGGCGTTGCGCCTATCGCGGTGGTTTAGTGTCGATTTTTCAAGTTTCAAGCCGTTATGCCGATATCACACGTGCATGAATTTATTTTATGTGATAGAAAATTAATTTTCGTTAATAATTGAGGTAACGAATTATGTCAATTTCTACAAGCAATCCCGCACAGTTACTGACTCCAACGCAAACGGTTAATAGCCCTTCGCAAGTAAACGTAAAGAGTAACGATGCGCTTAAGTTAACCGTTGCAACCATCAAAGCTGATGCGAATAACGGCTCACTTATGCAAAGTGCGACGCAAGCATTGCAAAGCCTTGGCCTGAGTATTGGCAGTGGCAGTGCAAACAACAATAGCAGTTCATCTACTGTTAGCAGCACGTCACCTTTGGATGTTAAAAAAGTCTTGCAGGTATTTTTGCAAGACTTGTACAAAACGCTTACGCAAAGCGACGTGACGCCCTCACAAAACGGGAATAACGACAGCACTGCAAGTGGACTGTCTACGCAGGTAACCGCGTATAGCAACCCAACTGCAAGCATGCAAAACCTGATTACGACACTTGACAACAACAGTAGCCAACACACTACATTGCAATCTAAGTTTCATGATCTCGTTAACGCAGTAAGTGGTACATCTTCTTCTGATACAAACTCAGCAGAACCTAATGTGGCATCAAGCGCCAACCTTCAGGATTTTTTAAAGCAATTATCTGCCGTGAATGGCAATAACTCGCTCCCAAATGGTGTAGGTTCACTTTTTGATGCAACAGCGTAAATATGTAATAAACATCCTTCTAGTAAAATAGAAGGATGTTTTTGAGCGCAAGCCTAATCCTTACAAATCACCATAAAATTCCAGCGTAATTTCAATAAAATCCGCCCATGAAATTCGTCATCAATAGCCAAAACGTAAAAGAAGAAGTATTAGCCTTTATCCATGGCATCGATGTCAGCTCACCTGTTGTGTTGAGCGTTGAGATTAAACAACACAAAAATGCACGTACACGCTACCAAAATGCGTATTATTTTGGCGTAGTACTACGCACTATTTCTGAATACACCGGATTTACGCCTGAAGAGCTTCATGCGTCGTTTAAACGCACATTCCTTCCCATTGAGCGTGAAATGATTGGCGGCGTCATGGTAGAGCGCCTTAGTAGCACAAAAGATTTAGATACTAAAACATTCAACGACTATCTTGAGCGAATTTTGCATTTTTGCGCAGAAAATATTGGCTTATACGTCCCTATGCCAAATGAAATGATTTACCCTAAAAAGCCAACAATCAAACATCACAAACCACTCAAACCCCGCGACAAGATCGACAATTAAGATAAATGCTGTCTTTCCACTCACGTCGAAACAAAGGTTTTACGCTAATTGAAGTCTTAATTTCGATGATTATTTTAGCGATTGGATTGATTGGACTCGCCAGTCTGCAAATCATCGCGCTCCGCGAGAGTCAAGACGCCTATACAATGCAACAAGCCATTCTACTTACCACTGATATGCAGGCGCGTATGCGTTCAAACTCCGGCATAGATTGGTTAACGATCTCGCCAAATACAGCGGATACTTGCACCAAAACCAACGTTTGCACTAAAACGCAACTCGCCTCAAACGATTATGGTGAATGGACACGAAATGCACAAAAAAATCTTCCTACCAACGCAATCGTGAAAATTCAAGTAAGTAGTAGCGTCAATAAAGCC
>CAJBJW010000056.1 GCA_903953455.1 uncultured Pseudomonadota bacterium
ATTAGTGAGAATACTCCAAAGTCTGAAATTTAAAATCATCCACAATTGACTAGCTATTCATTGACCGTCTTTTTGAGATTAAGGAATTTTTAGTAAAACACAATTTAAACTTATAAGATATTAAGTCGTAGCAGTTAAGTTAAATCACTAAACGCAAAGGTTGTTACACCTGTCAAAGTAACCAATTTCGTTACTTCTGCCTCTGCAACACCAGCAGTAGCCGTATTCTGAATATTCCAGATTACTGTATTTGCTGAACCAATTTCGACCATTAAAAAATGTGCGCTTGAACTAATGTCTAAAAATTTATTAGCAGTTTGAGCTGTGGCAAATAAACCAGCAACATCTGCAGCCGAATATGCAGTACTAGAATTTGTGATGGAAATTACAGAACCATCTGGTGTTGTTGCGGACGCAGTAGCACCATAATTCTCTGTAGTAGATATTGTGACAAATGCACTCCCAGCAACAGCTTTAAGTGCGCCATTGACACCTAACACTTGTAGTTTGTCTGTAGCTGATAAAAAGTCTGTAATAGTATCGCCGCCTAATAAACCAGTAGCTTCTGTACTGCCATAGGCAAATACATCGCCACCATCACCACCAATTAAGCTATCAGCACCTGCACCGCCAATAATCGTATCAGCACCTGCACCGCCACTGATTGTATCCACCGCGGTACCACCAGTAATGCTATCAGAAAGGCCTGATCCTGTTATATTTGTCGCGGCTATGGTATCAATCGTCCAACCGCTTCCAACTGTTACTGCCGCTAAATTAACGGAATTTCCTGCTGCGTGAACAACCGCTGTAGTGACTCCTGATCCACCATTAGTGCTCGCTACTGTTGCCGTCCACGCACCTGTTGCGGTTGCAGTTGCGGTTGCGCCACTTGATACAATTAACACATCAGCTGAGCCACTCGCTCCCAAATCTGAAATGGTGTCAGAACCCGCTGTAATTCTAAATGTATCTGCACCTGCACCACCTGTAATATTATCACTACCTGCGGTGCCTGTTATATCATCTATACTTGAAGAGCCAGTAATACTTGCAGGGTACGAGGTTCCTGTTGTTAATGAACCATCGAAATTCAATGTGCCCGCATTTTGTGAAGAGGTAATTGTACTAAAGTTATAGGTTGTTCCAGTTCCTGTAGCGACATTCTCTGGTTTTATTAGAGCAACGGCTCCATTAGATATATTAAGAATATCGGTTCCTATACCCCAATCTGTAATGGTGTCAGTTCCTAAATTTACGTTGATCGTATCATTACCTAAGCCACCAGTAATTTTATCGTCACCTGAACCGCCAGTAATCGTATCATCACCTAAGCCACCAATAATATTATCGGAAATAGCTGAGCCAGTGATACTATCGGCGCCATCTGAACCAGTAACTGTATCCCCCGTTGTTGCAGAGATAGTAATATTGAAGCCTTCTTTTTGCCCCGTTAAATTAACATTTAAGCTTGTACCGTTAATATTGATTTTTTCTACATTGATAATTGATGCATCTGTTGAATTTACAAATGCCGTAGTAATAGATAATGTATCATTTCCGTCGCCACCATCGATAGTATCAAGGGTTGTGACATCAGTCTCTTGGCTTGTTATGATAATAACATCATTACCTGAATCCGCTGAAATACTATCCGCACCTCCACCACCTTTAATGGTATCGGCAGCTAAACTACCAATAATAGTCTCTCCTGTACTACTTCCTGTTATATTTACCGAAGATTTACCAGCAACAATTTTGGTTGTACCTGAACCTGCAACAATAGTATTGGAAGTTTCAATTCCTGCAACGTTTTCTGTGCTACCCGTTAAAACTGTATAGCCTTTTGAATATAACCAATCTGTCGCATCACCGTTTAACTTAGCCGCATTGCTTTGTTTGAGGTATTCCATTTTTGTTGAACCTAACGCATTAAGCTGTACAAAACTAATAGCTTGAACAGCCGTGGTTGAAAGCGCATTAAGTTTATCTGCAGTTGTAGGAAGTACTGCACCGGATGTAAGGGCTGTAGTTGATGTGACTAAGCCAGCAAATGTCGTACTTTTCATTGCTTCAATTTGAGATGCTTTTAATGCCTGTATTTGTGATACAGACAATCCACCAATTTGAAGTGTTGTTGCCGTAAGGTATGGCATTGCATCGTCACTGATAGCTGCAATATCTGCAGAATCGAACTTAGTGATATTTAATTTCCCAATCGATTTAGGATCCAAATTATTGATCGCTTGGGTTGTTAGAGCCGTTGCTTGATCAGCCGTCATTTTTGCAATTTGTGCTGCAGTCAATCCGATTGCTTGATCTGCTCCAATTTTACCTAACTGGTTGAGCGTCATGCTCGCAATTTGCCCTGTGGTAATTTTTATAATTTGATCTGGCGACATAGACTCAAAAGCAGCTGAATCTAATTTTGAAAATGCGACTGGTGTCAATGCAGCAATTGTTGCAGGTTGAAGTGCTAGAATATCAGCCGATTCTAAGTTAGCGATTTGTGTTGACGTCATGACTTTAGCTTGCACCGCAGTTAATGCACCAGCTTGCTCTTCAATGAGTGACTTAATTTGCGTTGGTGTTAAACCTAGTATATTTTTCGCTGTAAAGCCTACAATAGCTTCTGAGGGAATGGATTGTAATGTGAGCGTATTAATTGCAGCTACTTGCACCGCACTCAATGCTCCAATAGTTGCTGGTGTCAGTAAAGTTGCGCCATCTGCGTCTAGTGCATTAATTTGGGCTGTACTTAAATAAGCATATTGAGCCGGTTTTAAAGCAGCAATTTGACCATCGCCTGTTAATTCAGAAAGACTCAAACCGGGCATATTGGCTTTAGTGAGTCCAGCAAGGGCTTTTGTAGTTAATGCAGCAGTTGCATCTGCACTTAATTTATCAATTTGCGTCGAAGTTAAAACACTAATTTGCGAAGAAGTAAGCATTGTTGATTGATCAGCCGTAATTTTCTCAATTACACTAGGAGATAAGGCTTTAAATACAGTCGAAGGAATCATTTTAATAAAATCCCCACTAAAAAATTCCATTTTAGCTGCAGGAATTGCCACAATAGCTTTGCTTGAAATACTTAGTGCTTGCTTTGAAGTAAGTGCCGGAATTTGCTCTTCAGTCAAATTGCTGAATTGAATTGATGTCAACGCCCCTATTTGCGATGACGTTAGCGCTCCAATTTGTTCGGGTAATAATTTAGTAATATTATCGCTCACAAGTAACGCGACTTTAAGTCCCGCTAAATTACCAAGAGTACTACCAGAACCTACTGATAATGCGCCTAAATGGTCCATATCTAGCGTAGTTAATTGTGCTGATGTTAAGGCGCCTACTTGCACTGAAGTCAGTTTTGAAAATTGTTCAATCGGTAAATTGGAAATTAAATCACCTTTTAGATTGGCTATATTTAATCCGACTAAACTTTTTGCAGAGATAGCACCTAATTGTTCCGCTGCTAAAAAGCCTAATTGTTTAGAGGTTAACGTTGCAATTTGTGTTGACGTTAATGCACCGATTTGGTCTGCTGTAAGTACTGGAAGTTGATCGGATGTTAATTTTGTTAATGGTAAGCTCACCATGGCAGCTGGAATAATCCCTGTTAAGGCATCACTTGGGATTTTAGATAATACGTTGGTCAAACTAGGAATAGAGGCCGCTTTAAGAACAGCTAAATAATCGGAGGTCAGTGTAGCCGCCTGTGCAGTGGTGATTACAGCGAAATCTGCTGCAGTAAATTTAGCAAAATCGGCTACACTGAATTCGGTAATTTCACCGCCGTCGCTAAAGGAGCTTTTTGTAGTAAATTTTTTTAATATAGTAGCCATTTTTCAGTCCTTAAAGTAATCATGTATGGATGTTCAACAAGTAACATTGGACTTATTGACTTTACAACTTTCTGTGGACTTCACTATACAAAACTAAACTTACATTAACCTGTCATCTAAATTATGAGACATCTCTTGTGATCGAGGCCTTGCAGATGGCGATTTGGCAGCGAAAACCACCCAAAGGACTCCTTTAGCAGACAGATCGCAGCAGTCAATACGCTTCAAAAGAACATCGGGCATCACAATTTTTTAATCTTGTATTGACTGGATGACTCATCTACGCGTTTTTTTAAATCTGCACCCATCTTAAAATGCACCGAATGTGTTTGCTTTATTGCAATGGACTCACCCGTTTTTGGATTGCGTCCAATTCGTGCTGCACGAAAGCGCAAACTAAACGCCCCAAAATCCCTAATTTCAACACGCCCTCCTTTTGCCAGTTCTTCTTCCATACGCATTAATATTATATTTACTGCAGCTTCAATATCTGCGTTTGATAAATGCTTTTGTTTACGTGAAAGTAAATTAATGAGTTCTGACTTTGTCATATTGAATCTTTGAATTAGAAAGAAAATATCGCTCTTATTAATGCAACGCTCTGATTTGATTTATATCGTTTTGCCTAAACAAAAAAGCTCTCACTGCTTTGCAACAATGAGAGCTGAGAGATCAAACCAAACTTGAACGCATAAAAAATAATCTGAAGCTAGTATCAATTACTTTTCTAATCGACTCAATACGTCAAATGACTTATCAAATGGATTTTATGAGCAAAAAAACCCCCATTACTTCAATAAAATAATGAGAGCAGAGATTTCATGCTTGAAGAAAACAACGTTTAAAACAATAGGAGTAACAAAGTGAAAAAAGAGTCATCCGTTATTTTTATTTTCAATATGTAAATGGGAATTGCTCAAAATTGTAGCTATTGCAAACAAGATTGAGGAAATGATAAATTGACCTGAAACAAATCCAGTAATCCCAAATATAAACATCAAGCCAATTAATATGTCTCTGTAAAGCAGAATCATAATATGTACCTGTATTTGTTAATAAAGTCTAAAAATAACATTGTTGCAGACTAATATACTCTGTAATTATTAATTAACAATACATCGATTTATTAATTCATAGTTTCCCAAAAAGATACTATACCAACAATAAAGATCAAGCATTCAATATTAGGTAACATAAACCACATAATAAAGTTGAATGCAGTTTGGCAAATATAATGCTCCACGTCAGGAACGGTGGAGTCTTTTGATTGATTATTACTATTACTGGGTGTCAATTCAATACCGAAATTATCACCCCTGAGTCGGGCAACTTCGGCATATAACTTAACTTTTAACTTTGCGAGTTCGTAGTTAGCAATACGTTTATCCGATGTCTTGAGAGATATCAGTAATTCGGTTTTGCCATAGTGTGATTTGAGGTCTGTTGGAATGCGAGTTCTGAAATAGAAATGCGATTTTCTA
>CAJBJW010000057.1 GCA_903953455.1 uncultured Pseudomonadota bacterium
CCCGTACTTGGAACTTCTGATTGTTTATAGGTAATACCCTTAGTGATTAAGCGCGATTCGATGGTTTTAAAATCATCACACGAAAAAGCAATGTGATCAAAAGTGGTTAATACATGGCTTTCACGAATTTCATCTGGTGCTGTTTGTGAGAGGTGAAGCACATCTTTTTCTCCTGCGTATAGCCAATATCCAATACTTTTTAGGGGAGGGCGTACTCCCATTTCAAGGCCAACTATATCGCAATAAAAATGGCGAAGTATTTCAAGTAATTCGCTATTTGCGCGTAGGTTATAATGATCAATTCGCAGCACGGGCATAAGTGTACTTTATAATTTGAATGCGCCTAGCTATTTACTAGGCGCAAAAATGAAAAGAATTTATTGGAATTGTAAGCGAACTTTGCGTCCTTCTTTTATGACGACCATTAAATCAGCTTTAACTTTTGTTAAATAGGCATTGACTTCTTCTTCGCTTTCTAGGAAGTTTTTACCCCTAGGTTTGATATTAACAGTTCGAATTAATTTAGGCGGTGGCGCATTTTCTTGGTTTTGGTAGCCAATAGGTGTGGTATCGATAATTTCTTTTTTGGTTCCAAACAGTCCGCGTTTGTATTTCTTTTCTTCTGTATTTGATTTAGTTTCCCCAGCTTTGCTTTTGGAGGAAGAACTCGATTCTGCGCCCATTAAACATTCTGTTGGAATGGTGACGTTAGATTCGCATGTGCCATTATTCATAGAGGAACGAACACAGTCCCAATAACGTTGCCTGATTGCACCACAGGTATCTGCGTTTGAGATAGTGGGTAAGCTCACTAAAAATAAAATGCCTAAAAGTAGCAAGGCTTTTAAATTTGATCGATCTTTATTATTCATTTGGCTCTCCTTTTGCACGGAAAAATAACAATAACTTAAATGTTGTATTCTAATAAAAAAATAAAGCTATCGTCAAAATTATAACAGTTTCAATTCATTTGATTTACACAATTGTGCAAATGAATCCGTGAGAGCGGTTGATGATTAATGCTTAATACATGCAAATTTGATGTAGTTGATTTTGAGTTCGTCGTAGCTACCATCCTCCTTTTTCCCTAAAAAAACGGGGTGGTCTGCATGAGGGCGAAAAATACATTCATTTTGAGGGGTAAGTTGAATTTCTGAGTTTTGATAAACGCGTCTAATTTTGTTAAATATTTTGCCATCTTCATGCTTTAGAGCAAACACCTTATGGGCAACTAGTTTTCCAAATCGAGGCGCTATATTGCCTAACATATCGTAGGCATAACCATAAATGTCGCCGTGTGCGAAGTATTCGGCATTAGCTGGTTTTGTATAGAAAAAGATTAATAAGCAAAGCATCGTAATACGTTTCATTGTCTATTCTCGCTAACATGATTGAGCAGTTTTTCAACCTTAACCTTAAAGTACATTTAGCACTCTAGTGATTGAAAATAGTTACGTCATCACTCATTTGAGGGATAAGCTTTTATAGCTAATCAATAAAAAATGTTGGTATCCGTTTATGGGGTTGCTTTTTGTCATCATTTTTATAGAGAAAATAGGTGACATCAATTTATTTAAAAACGCGTCTTTCATCCTTGTGCTGCCTTTGAATGGCCATGAATATAAAAAAACCAGCTTTTTAATCGGTGGAAAATTTCGTCATTTTGATATTGCTATCGGTAAAGGTAATGTTAAAAATGACGGCATAATAAATGGGTAAATGGAAAATTATTGCAAAAAAAGTTCTGAATCGTGAATTATGGGTCAAAGACTGCCGGTATTTTTTAGATTGTATGCGTATACAAAATGCTTTGTATCAATATTGTGAAATATTGTATTGCGGTATGCGCTTAAAAATAGCTGTTAGAAGCCCATGTTTAAGTCATTGTGTTTAGATTTGAAAATATCACCTAGTATCTTCCTTAGGTGGTGATAATTGTGGTAATAAAAATAATGAATATAGCAGGAGTTATAACCTACGCCTTTTAACGTTCTTTCAATCTGAATTTGTTGATGAATACTTAACAGGCGTAGGTATGAGTTGTTATTCTCTACGCCAGCGTGTAGTGCCGTCAGGCGAATCTTCTAAAATGATATTTTGAGCTTTGAGTTCATCTCGAATTTGATCTGCTAATGCCCAGTTTTTAGCTAATTTAGCATCAATTCGTGCTTGGATTTGCGTTTCAATTGCGGCATTATCGTCTGTTTCACCTTGCAGAAAATTATCGGCATTTTCTTGCAGCAAACCCAGAAAACTGGCTAGATATTTTAATGTCGTGGCTAATGCGGGTGATTTCGTTTTATTGAGTTCACGCGCGAGGTCAAATAAAACAGATAAGGCAACGGGCGTATTGAAATCGTCATTCATTGCCTGCTCAAAGCGTTGTTTGTATTCAACTTCGATATCTGATTGGATGATTTCTACATCGCGTAGCGCGGTATAAAGACGCGTTAAACCTGATACCGCATCTTTTAATGATTCGTCAGAATAATTGAGCGGACTGCGATAATGGCTCGATAGAATAAAGTATCGAATCACTTCAGGGCGATATTCTTTTAACACTTCACGTACGGTGAAAAAATTCCCAAGGGATTTAGACATTTTTTCTTCATTAATGCGCACAAAACCATTGTGCATCCAAAGATTGACGAATTTTTCTCCCGTTGCGCCTTCTGATTGCGCAATTTCATTTTCATGATGGGGAAATTGCAAATCCATGCCGCCACCGTGAATATCAAAATGATTACCTAAGCAGCACGTTGCCATTGCAGAGCATTCGATATGCCAACCTGGGCGACCATTTCCCCAAGTCGATTGCCATGATGGCTCATAGGCTTTTGCCATTTTCCATAACACAAAATCCATTGGGTTACGCTTGGCCAAATCAATGTCGACGCGCTCACCCGCCTGCAAATCATCGAGGTTTTTGCCGGATAATTTGCCGTAATCTTTGAATTTTTCGACTGCATAGAATACATCACCATTTTTGCCGATATAGGCAAAACCGCGCTCAATGAGTTTTTCAATCATGGCAATGATTTCCGCAATGGATGACGTTGCACGAGGTTCATGGTCAGGAGGGAGTACAAATAACGCATGTTCATCTTCGTGCATGGCATCAATAAAACGCTCTGTGAGAGCGTAAAAATCTTCCCCATTTTCATTGGCGCGATGAATGATTTTATCGTCAATATCGGTAATATTGCGCACATAGGTCACCTCATAATCTAAATAACGCAAATAGCGCGTGACCGTATCAAAAACCACCATCACACGTGCGTGACCGACATGACAATAATCGTAAACGGTCATGCCGCACACATACAAACCTACTTTACCGGCGACGCGTGGCGTAAATGTTTCTTTAGAGCGTGTGAGTGTGTTATATATTTTCAGCATGTGTATTTGGTATTTAAGGCATTAAATGTAAAAGATAATGCAATTTAACAAGCGCGGACTTCTATTTCAAGTTAAAACCGCCTAAAATTCATTTCTTCAAAAACAATTATAAGGAAACAAATGCGTAAAATTTTACTTTCACTGTTGTTTCTTTTTACAGCAACAACTTCTTTTGCAACGGAAAATAAAATGTCAAACGAGCACCCAAAAGTTAAATTAACGACATCACTTGGCGACATCGTCATTCAACTTAATCATGAAAAAGCCCCTATCAGTAGCGAAAACTTTTTAACGTATGTGAACGAAGGGTTCTACAATGGCACTGTTTTTCATCGTGTGATTAAAGATTTTATGGCACAAGGGGGCGGTTTTGATACCAGTTTTAAACAAAAAGTGACCCACGCAGAAATTCAAAATGAAGCAGATAATGGCTTAAAAAACACACGTGGCTCGATTGCAATGGCAAGAACCAATATGCCACACTCTGCATCAGCCCAATTCTTCATTAACTACAAAGACAATAGCTTTTTAGATCATTCAGGTAAAAATGCAAGCGGTTGGGGCTATGCTGTATTTGCTGAAGTGATTGAGGGGATGGAAATTGTGGATAAAATGGCAACGCAACCCACTGGTTCACGTAATGGCTATCAAGATGTTCCCAAAACCGATATCGTGATTGAAAAAGCAGAATTGATTAAGTAATTAAGAATTAAGGATTTAACCATGAAATTAACACACAAATTCGCTTCATTTTTCAAAATAGTATTTTTAGGGCTTGTCATGACCTCATCTGCACATTCTGCAACAGCGGAAGAAAATAAAACGGCTGGAATTGCTTTTCTAGCTGAAAACGCGAAAAAACCCAATATGGTCACCACGCCAAGTGGCTTGCAATATGAAGTGTTAACCAAAGGCAAAGGCTCAAAAAATCCAATCGCAACAGATATGGTTGAAGTGCATTACGCTGGCAAAACCTTAGATGGTCATGAATTTGATAGCTCATACAAACGTGGGACAAGCGCTTCATTTCCATTAAATCGCGTCATTAAAGGTTGGACAGAAGGCGTGCAATTAATGACGGAAGGTGCAAAATACCGTTTTTATATTCCGTCTGAACTCGCTTATGGCTCAACAGGTGCAGGTCGTGATATTGGCCCTAATGCAGCGTTAATTTTTGACGTTGAACTTATTAAAATAAACTAAACAGACTCAAAATTATCGGTGAAAAGTGATCGTTATTTGACTTTTCACCGTGATTTTTTGATCTGCTCGCCTATGATTCTATTCATTTCAGATTTACATTTGTCTTTTGACAAGCCACAAATTACGCGTCATTTCATTCATTTTCTGCAAACAAAAGCCCGTCAAGCCAGTTCCGTTTATATTTTAGGCGATTTATTTGATGTGTGGGTGGGGGATGACGATTTCACGGCGACAAGCGCGAAAGTTCGCCGCGAATTAAAACAATTAACCGATACCGGTGTGAATGTGTATTTGCAGCGTGGTAATCGTGATTTTCTTATCAGTGAACGCTTTGCGCGTGGCACGGGCGTCGTGTTACTTGATGATTACACCGTGATTGAGTTGGAAGGTCAGCGCACATTGCTCACGCACGGCGATTTACTTTGCAGTGATGACTTAGCGTATCAAGCTTTTCGCGTAAAATCTCGCACGCAAGCGTGGCAACAGAATGTGCTATCTAAACCGTTGTGGCTGCGATTACTTGCGGCTAGGTGGTATCGATTGCGCAGTTTTTGGTATAAATTAAAAAAGTCGAGTGACATTATGGATGTCAACCAAATTACTGTTAAACACATAATGGCACAACATGACTGCTCGCAACTCATACATGGGCACACACATCGCGCTGGAAAGCATGAATTTATGCTTAATGGGGTAAAGGCAACGCGAATTGTTTTAGCGGAATGGAGTCATCATGGTGGTAGTGTGCTGAGTTTTGGAGAAACGAGTGAGTAAACGAAAATCGGGACTCAATGTTCATGGGATTATATTGCTCGATAAACGTCTTGGCGTGTCGTCAAACAAAGCTTTACAAGAAGTTCGGCGTTTATTTAATGCGAATAAAGCAGGGCATACAGGCAGTTTAGATCCGCTTGCAACAGGACTGTTGCCTTTATGCTTTGGTGAAGCAACCAAAGTATCGGCGTTAATGCTTGATGATGATAAGCGCTATCAAGTCACCATGAAATTAGGGGTGATGACGGATACCGGTGATGCAGAAGGGCAGGTAATTGAAACAAAACCTGTACCAGAACTTTCTATTGATCAAATTCAGTGTAGCCTTGAAAAATTCATTGGATTGCAAGCGCAGGTGCCACCTATGTATTCTGCCTTAAAGCTCAATGGCAAAAAGTTATATGAATTAGCACGCGAAGGGATTACCGTTGAG
>CAJBJW010000058.1 GCA_903953455.1 uncultured Pseudomonadota bacterium
CTTCTGACCGGTCTACTCAAAGATGTCGGTGGCGTTGCCATGACGATGATTTTAGATTTTGGCATGCTTATTGAAAGTGAATTTTCTGATATCGCAAAAGCGTCAGCCACTATTTCAGCAACTCATGCGCTTTCTGAACAAAACAACACTGAAGAAAAAGAGATTGACGGTTTTAGTGATGAGTTGCAACTAGTGAGTTTTAGTGTGGCTGATCAGGAATATGCAATCAGTATAAGTGATGTGCAGGAAATTGTGCAGGTACCTGAGCAAATTATTCATGTGCCGCATTCGGATTCACATGTACTTGGGGTGATGACCTTAAGACAACGTATGTTGCCGCTGGTGAGTCTGCGTCGGATGTTTGGCTTGCCGCGTCAGGACGCTGACGAACATAGTCGTATTGTGGTGATTTCAGTTGGAAATGCAGCCGTGGGCGTGGTAATGGATACGGTTAATGAAGTACTACGTGTTTCTAAAAACGATGTGAGTGCCATGCCATCCATGCTTGCACGTGACGGGGCTTTATCTGACATTAATGAGATTTGTCGTTTAAATAATGGTAAGCGTTTAGTGTCGATTATTTCAGCAGAAAATATGTTTCATCACCACGCCGTGCAAGAAGCGTTGAGTTCTATTGAAATGACACAGGATGAAGATATGGAAAATAATGAAAGAGCGATGATTGAAGATGACGAGCAAATGGTCGTGTTTCGATTAGGCAGTGAAGAATTTGGTGTCCCCATTGAAAGCGTGCAGGAAATTGTGCGTGTGCCTGAGGAATTAACGCATGTACCCAAGGCACCTGCGTTTATTGAAGGGGTGATTAATTTGCGTGGCGCCGTTCTGCCTGTAGTGGATCAACGTCGTCGCTTGGGACTACCTACACTTGAGCGCTGTGAGCAACAACGCATTATGGTGTTTTTATTTGATGGTGTGCGCACCGGATTTATTGTTGACTCTGTTGCTGAAGTGTTGAAAGTACCGCGTTCAGCCATTGAGCCAGCACCGCATTTATCGGTAGATCAAGTGCATCTTATTTCGCGCGTTGCGAACTTAGAAAAACAAAAACGCTTGATTTTATTAATGGATCCATCACATTTATTGGAATCCAAAGATGTTAAAGGATTGAGTTTATTGACAGGGTAAGTCGTCATTAATACGTGATAAAAGGGAAAGATTTTTGCATATGATTAAATTATTGATAGTAGATGATTCAGCGTTAATGCGTCGTCAATTAAGCTCCTTTTTTACTGAAGAGGGAGATTTTGAAATTCATTTTGCGCGTAATGGCCGAGAAGCCGTTGAAGAAAATATCAATTTTCGACCCGATGTCGTGACATTAGACATCAATATGCCAGAAATGGATGGTTTATCGGCTTTATCTTTGATTATGGCGGAGCGCTCAGTTCCTGTGGTCATGGTGTCGTCACTTACCGAGAAAGGTGCGCTTGCAACCTTTGAGGCGCTAGCTTTAGGTGCGGTGGATTATGTTGCAAAACCTAGCGGCACTATTTCGCTTTCTATTGGTGATATTCGAGATGAATTAGTGCGTAAAGTGCGCATGGCCGCAAAAGCGCACCTTAAAGCGCCTTCTCGCCTAACGACACCCGTACGCCAACCAATAGCGAGAAAAACAGCGCCGGTTGAATCTGCGCCAATTATTCGACGGGGCGTTGCGAATAAAGGGATTGTGATTATTGGTGTGTCTACGGGCGGACCGCGTACGCTTGAGGATATATTGCCCCTATTTCCAGCCTCTTTTCCGTATCCTGTGTTAGTAGCACAGCATATGCCAGCAAGTTTTACGCTGCCATTTGCAAATAGGATGAACGATTTATGCGAGCTTCAAGTAGTTGAAGCGAGTCGACCAACGAGCATTGAGCCTGGATTTGTTTATATTGGTAAAGGCGGCGCTGATATGGTGGTTGCGCAACGAGGTGGCAAACCGACCATTATTCCCAAACCTGAGAATAGAGAGTTTTTGTGGCACCCGTCTGTGGAATTACTCGGGCGCTCGGTGCTTGAGAATTACGACGCGACACATATTGTGGCGATCATGTTAACAGGGATGGGGTATGACGGTTCAGATGCCTTTGCTGAAATCAAAAAACGCGGAGGACGCACGATTGCAGAGAGTGAATCGTCGTGCGTGGTCTTTGGGATGCCAGCCGAATTAATTTCAAAAGGGGGCGCGAGTGTAGTGCTCCCTGCCGATAGGATAACGAAACAAGTTTTAGCTTGGCTAAAGTAAAAAGGGGGAAATGATGGCTTTTATTAAACAACAAGCTCCACAAGAGGTCAGTGAAGATGAGCGGACGACTGCTCGCGATTTTCATGGTTTGAGCGCAGAGTTAAATAGCGAGCACGCCACTGCGCGACGCTGGGCGGTGCGTGATTTAGTGAGTTTTCCCCAAGCAAGTGAAGTCCTCGTTGCTCGCCTTAAAATCGAAGAGGATGCGAGTGTTCGCACGGCTATTTTAAGTAGTCTTGCGCAATTGGGGGATAAAACGGCTATGAATGGACTGGTGACGTGTTTGCGTAGCGATGAGGCCTCACTGCGTAATGAAGCCATTGAAGTTTTAAAAGCCATTCCCGATGAAGTTGGCCCAATTATTAATGCGTTGTTAAATGACAGTGACTCGGATGTGCGTATTTTTACGATTAATATTTTAGAGTCACTGCGTCATGAACATGTTGAGCAATGGTTAATGAGTGTTATTGATAATGACGATCAAGTGAATGTGTGCGCAACAGCGGTCGATTTACTCAGCGAAGTGGGCAGCGAACTTTCAGTACAGTCGTTAATGAACTTAAAACAACGCTTTGCCAATGAACCGTATATCTGTTTTTCTGTTGATTTGGCCTTAAAGCGTATTCAACAAGGCGAACATTAAATGACTAGCATCACGATTAGCGAGGAAGATTTTTCAAAGTTTAAAGAATTTTTCTACCGCAAAACGGGCATGCAGTTTGAAAATTCTAAACGCTACTTTGTTGATAAACGACTCATCGAACGTATTGAAGCGACAAACTCAGGGAGTTTTCGTAGCTACTTTGTGATGCTGCGTTTTGAAACAACAGGCGAAGAACTGCAGAAATTAGTCAATTTGATGACCGTCAATGAGACTTATTTTTTCCGTGAAGAATATCAGTTTAAATGCTTAGTAGATTCGATTCTGCCTGAAATTGTACGCAAAAAAACGGACGACTCCCCCATTCGAATTTGGTCAGTGCCATCCTCGTCAGGTGAAGAGGCGTATTCAATCGCTATTTATTTGCTTGAACATTGGAGCGGAATTGATCGCTGGGATGTGGAAATTATTTCGTCAGATATCGATACGGAAATTATTTCCCAAGCAAAAAAAGGCCATTATTCGCCACGCTCTGTGCAGAATTTACCCGATAAAATATTGCATAAATACTTTACCTACAAAAATGAAGGCTATCAGATTTGCCGTGATTTACAACAAGCGGTGGAGTTTACGCGAGTGAATATTATGGAGCCTTTAGAAGTGCGTTCTTATCGGAATATGGACGTGATTTTTTGTCGTAATTTATTAATTTATTTTGATGATGTCTCGCGTCGCTATGCTGCTGAAATGTTTTTTGATGCCATGAAAGCAGGTGGATTTGTGTGTTTGGGGCATTCGGAATCAATGAGTCGTATTTCATCGTTGTTTCGGGTGTGTAAATTTCCTGAAGCGATTGTGTATCAGAAACCTTTGGAGAGCAGATGAAAACTATTCTCGTTATTGACGATGCGGCAACGGTTCGTATGTATCATCGACATATTTTGGAAAGTGCGGGATATAGCGTTGATGAAGCCATCAACGGTATTGAAGCGTTAGAAAAAGCGTTAGTGAAAAACTATGACTTATTTATAGTTGATATTAATATGCCAAAGCTTGATGGTTATGGATTTCTGCGGCAATTGCGTAGTCAAGATATTGAGCAAGCACCTGCGATTATGGTGTCCACCGAATCCGCCAAAAATGATGAAATCCTCGCCTACAATGCGGGGGCCAATTTATATTTAATTAAGCCGACAAAACCAGATGAACTCCTGCGTTATAGCCGTTTATTATTGGGGGAGAGTATTTAAATGAATGCGTTATTAGAGCAATTCTTATCTGAATCGCGTGACTTTCTGCAAGGCATTGGCGAAAAGCTGATGCAATTGGAATCTGATCCAGAAAGTATCCCCTTGATGACAGAGCTTTTTCGCTTTGTCCATACACTAAAAGGGAATAGTGGTTTATTTGATTTCCCCGAAATGACCCGCGTGCTTCATGCAAGTGAAGACTTGATGGATGCGGTGCGTCATGGACGGGTAAGCTATTCACAGGACCTGACGGATCAATTGCTAGATGCAATGGATTTTGTGGGCATTTTGATGGATGAAATTGAAACCACTGGGCGCATTGGAAATAGTCATGCCACCAATTCCGTGGAATTAACCAAGTCACTACGTGAATTGCTCGCTGCCGCTTCAACCGAATCGGAGGCACATGCCGCAACGCCTCATGGGATTAGCGATATAGACCACCCTTCAGTGGATCAAGTATTGGAAGAATTTGCCGCGGTTGAAGTGGATTTTGCAAATGACACGACAGCCTCGTTTGGAGAGCCAGCTTTTGAGTTAAATGAAGTAGTCGCCATGGCGTTATATCGCCATGCGACAGGGGGTGCTCGGGTGTTTTGGGTGGAATATATTCCAGAGCCTGAATGCTTCTTTAAAGGTGAAGATCCCTTTTATTTATCACGTCAAGTGCCTGCGGTATTATGGCATCAGAGCCTATTGCAAAAAGACATTCCTAGTCTCGCTGAAATGGATGTTTACAGCAGCCAATTAGTTTTCCAGCTATTAACTATTGCCACGCAAGAAGAGCTAGACGATATTTTCCGCTATGTTCCCGACCAAATACAGCGCATTGAAATCCCCGCGCTCGCTTTTGTTGTCCCTTTTGGCAGTGAGCATGACGATACAATTGATGATGAATTTATCACTCGGACTGTAGGCTTTATTAATGACGGTAATTTAGAGCGCGCATCGCATAGTATTCGCACCATGCTTGAGTTATCTGCCCCCGAGCTTTGGTCCTCTTCGTTGCTACGTTGGGCGCAGCTCATTATCGAGCTCGAACCCGATAACGCATTGATACAATGCGCCTTAATTAACCAATTACGCACACACGAACCACTGGATTTAGTGGCGTTAACACAAGATATTTCCTCGAAAAGTGCATCCGTTGATAGTCATTTGCCAAATGCTGATTTGCCTCATGAGCACGACGAGCATGAAGCTATTAACAGTGAGGCATCGCACACAGACGCCACATTGATGGCGAGTTTTTATACTGTACTCACTGCACAGAAAAACGTACTAAGCGTCCCTGCGAGCCCCTGGTTAGCTGGTCGAATGAAGTCCGTTGCGACAACGTTGATTGCAACGTATCGCGCCACGCATCAGGTAGATGAAATTGAACATATTGAGCATGCGTTGCAACAGGCGCTTGCGGACAACACATCACAACCCTTACTCGCCTGGATTGATAAAGTACTCGACAGTGCGCCTGAGTTATCTGATATTCAAGAAGCCGCGCCCATTGAGATGCCCATAGAGCAATCGACCCAAGAAGTCTCCGTGGCAACTGAAGAAGTGATTTTAGATCCAAGCTCAAAATTTGGACGACGTGTTGAGGATACGAGCCCCCATTTTGGCAGACGTGCTGAAGACACCACGACAGTGGTATCTAAAACACTCAAAGTAGATCAAGAAAAAATTGATCGCTTAATGAATTTGATCGGTGAGATGGTCGTGGCGAAAAATGCACTACCTTATCTCGCCAATCGCGCTGAAACGGTATTTGGTGTGCGTGATTTATCGCGTGAAATCAAAGCGCAATATGCAGTCATTAATCGTGTAGCCGAAGAGATGCAAGATACGATCATGCAAGTTCGCATGATGCCAGTATCGTTTATTTTTCAGCGTTTCCCGCGTATGGTACGTGATATTTCGCGCAAACTGGGCAAAGAAGTCGAATTGGTCTTAGAGGGCGAAAGTACGGAGGCAGATAAAAATATTATTGAAGCCTTATCCGATCCGCTTATTCACATTGTGCGCAATAGTTTAGATCATGGCCTTGAATCGCCAGAAGTGCGGGTGGCGGCAGGTAAAAATGCGACCGGTAAATTGCTCATTCGCGCTACGCAAGAATCTGATCGCGTCTTAATTGAAATCATTGATGATGGTCGCGGCATTAATCCGAATGTGATTAAGCAAAAAGCCTATGAAAAGGGTTTAATTGACGAAAGTGCGCTAGAGCGACTGAGTGATGAAGAAGCAGTTAATCTCGTTTTTGCGGCTGGTTTTTCAACAGCGGATGTCATTTCTGACTTATCTGGGCGGGGCGTGGGCATGGACGTGGTTCGCTCAGCCGTTGAGCGCATCAATGGGACAGTGGGCATTGAAAGTGAAGTCGGTAAAGGCACTCGCCTGTATTTATCCTTGCCGTTATCCATGGCCGTCACCAATGTCATGATTATCGAATCTAATGAACAAATCTTTGGCGTTCCGATGGATATGGTAGTGGAAACCGTGCGCGTGCCAAGGGTCCAACTCAGTAGCATTAAACAAAAACAAACAACCGTTCTGCGTGGACGCATAGTTCCACTGCTATCACTCAATGAGTTACTTGCCTTGCCGCAAGAGCAAGTCCCCAATGAAGATGATGAATTCGCCACACTGGTTGTGCGTGTTCATGGAGAGCATGTAGGGATTGTCGTGGATGATTTCCGTGAAACGGTGGATATCATTCTCAAACCTATGTCGGGTATTTTAGGCGGACTTGGCGGATTTTCAGGGGCAGCACTTTTAGGTGATGGGTCGGTGTTAATGGTATTAAATCCACGGGAGTTGATTTAGTTATGGCAATTGAATATAAAAAATCATTAGCAGTGTTTACCGAATTCGTGGGCGTTGAAGAAGCTGAGAATTTATTGCAATGGCTACTTAAAAACCCCAAAGGTAAAATTAATCTTGCCACCTGCGAGCATATTCACGCGGCAAACTTGCAAGTGTTAATGGCGATAAAACCACTCGTCGCAGCGTGGCCAGCAGATGAGGATTTGCAACGCTGGTTAGCGGTGCTTGAGAAATAGCCGAGTCTATTTTCGTATAAAGCAATAATAACCTGTAGAGTATTATTGCTATAATGACGCGGCAAAAAAATTCTCAGCTTTGACTAACAATACCAATAAAAATTAGACGGCAACATTATTATGGCAAAAATTATTTTTTTAGTAGACGACTCAGCAACGATGCTGATGAGTGTTAAAAATACCTTGGAAATGGCGGGATATAAAGTAGAAACCGCTGAAGATGGGGTAAAGGCGATGGCAAAATTAACCGCAGGCCTGAAGCCGGATTTAATTATTACCGACATCAACATGCCCAATATGGGCGGGATTGAATTGATTAAGAAAGCGCGTGCACTACCGGGATTTCGTTTTTTACCCATTTTAACGCTCACCACCGAAAGCCAACAAAGTCGACGTGATGAAGGAAAACAAGCCGGCGCAACAGGATGGCTTGTAAAACCCGTGGGCGGTGCAGACTTACTCAAAGTCATTAAGCAAGTTCTACCCGGAGCATAATTACATCATGGCTGGACAATCGAAAAATAATCGCATCAAGAAGGATGCGAACAACATTTTATTTATTAGCATCAGCATAATTCTAATCATTATGCTGATGTCGGTTGTCTTTTATTCGACATTAGATGCTCAATTGGGGCGTTATCAAAATATCGCTATTTTAAGCGTCGTAGCTCTACTCGTTTGGGCAACTCAGTCACGTTTACTCAAAATCACTCAAAAGCCCTTTCGTTTTATCTCTGACGAGCCTGTTGAGATAACCAATGATAAATTGCATTATGTGATAGATCGTTTAAGTGCCCATGTTATGCAAGGTGATACAACACAAGACTTTGTAAAAACGAACTTTAGCGAGATTGAAGTTAAACTCATTCAATCCATGCAGGCGCTCAATACGCAAATCAATTCAATCATTGACCTACTAAAGAGTGAAATTCTTGACGATTCACATGATGTACTGGATGCTAACATCATGCAACTCGCCTCTACATTAACGCAATATGTCAATGCCAATACAGCCATTGAAAAGGCTTTGCGTGACAATTTAAAACAAACTTATACTTTATTGCTAAAACTACAAACGCAATTGGAGTTTTTGACGCAGTCGTCAGTTTCAACTCAATCTTTAGACATAGAAGAAAAGCGTATCCATAATCTTGAAGGGATTGTAGAAACCCACTTACTCGTCGATAAAGCTATTGATCAACAGCTACAAGTAGTGACTTTTGATACGCATCAATCCGCTCTATTGTTACTCGATTTAATGCGTCATTTGAGCGAAGATGCAGAATCCATTGTTCAATACATCGCCAACGCTAATGAAAAAAATGTGTCGAAAATGGAACGTGACATGGACAATAGCGTTAAATTCATTATTAGTATCGAACAATTCATTCAAAAAATTCAAGAAATCCCAGATAAACTTCGCTCAGATATTGTCTCTATACAAGCGGCAAGCGGCGTTATTGATGGCTTAGCTCACCTGGTTGATAGCATTAAAGAAATTAGTTTTCAAACCGATATTTTGGCCGTCAATGCAGCCATTCAAGCTGCGCATGCCGGTGAGGCTGGCTTAGGGTTTAAAATTGTTGCGGACGAAGTACGTAAATTGGCTGTCAACTCCAACAATGCCGCTGAAATGATTGAAATGGGGCTTGAAAAGGCACGCCATACAATTCAAGATGGATTGAAATTCAAGTTTTTAGATGAAATTATGCTGCAAATGGACAGTGCTTCCCAAGTAATGGAATCAGTAAAGCAATTACAAGAAGGGCAAGAAGATATGCAGCAATACTATAAGACCTTATTTGCTGTTATTAATAAAAATAATACGAAACTCTCACACGATATCTCGGAAGTATTGGGGAGTATTCAATATGAAGATGTTGTCCGTCAACGCATTGAAAGAGCACAGCAAGTTATCCTCGAACGCAATGAATTATGGCGACAAGTGGTTGAGCAACTGTCAACAGGGGAAGTGGACGGATTAATTACGCAATTTAATGCCGTTTTGAGTGACTATTTAACCAAAGAGTCCTATCACAACAACAGCATGGAATCGAGTGATGACGGTCCATCACTAAAATTCGAGCTGTTCTAACATTCTAATTCACGTCGCTTGTTGGGTGAATTAGAGTGGGAAAATGCAATATCACACTACTCCCTTCATTGGGATAACTAATAATACGAATATCGCCATTAAAAAAGTGCATGACCTCTTTTGCTATGGTAAGACCTAATCCAATTCCAGGAATGTTTCCCGATTTGTCCACACGGAAAAAACGCTCAAAAACCTTATCCCTATTTTCAGCGCTAATACCTATACCTTGATCGGCAATTTCAATTTCAACAAAACCGTCACTTTCATACACCGCTAAGGAAATATCCCCGCCTTTTGGGGAATATTTAAAGGCGTTATCTAAAATATTGTGCAAAACTTGTTTAAATTTAACTCTGTCCACATTGAGTGTGCTCGCTGAGAAAATTGGCGCAATGATAATGTCATTTCGTCCACTTGGAATATGAAACTCCGTTAACGCTTCAAGAATTAAATCATTGAGTAAATAGGGCGCAATTTCAAATCCAAAGCCACTGCGCTCTTCAATACGACTTAAATCCAATAACTCATTAATCATGGAAATCAACCAAGTTGATTGATCATGAAGAACAGCAATCACTTCAGGTTGCATCTCCAAGGGAATTAAATCACTCACTAATAATTCCGTGTATCCATGAATAGCGGTTAGTGGTGTGCGTAATTCATGCGTCGCATGCATCAAAAACTCGTTTTTAACGCGATTAGCTTCCTCTTCCTTGGTAATATCATGAAATAAATACAACTTACCTAATACACTTCCATTGGATAAAACAATGTCCATCATTTTACATAACAGTGTACTATGTTGTGGCCAAATTAGGTCAACACGAAAAATATCCGTATTTATTTCAATAGGTTGAAGTGATAATTCGGTTTGCTTTGCCAATTTATCCCAAAACTCACTGGCCGTCATCTCAAGAAATGAATCGCTTGAGAACCCTATAAGTGTTCCCAATGTATGATTAGCTAAAAGTACTTTTTCTTGAGTATCAAAGAGTAAATAGCCACTTTGACTAATATCAAATACACTCTGCAGTAATTCATTACGATGACTGAGTGTTTCAATATTTTGATCAATTTCGTTCGCCATATTGTCAAATACGAGACCAAGTTGAGCAATTTCATCATTTCCTGACAATCGGTTAGCAATACGACCGCGATGTACCTTTGCATAAATCACCATTGTATCCGCTAATATTTTAATCCGATTCGTAATCGTTTTGCCGGCAAAATAAAAGGTAAATAAACCGTTTAGCACACCAATAATGAGAATCAATTCAAGTAAATGAATGAATAGTTGTCGTGTCGTCACCATCATTTCATCAACGGGGATTACGTGAAAATATCGCCAGTTCACAGGCGAAATCGTCATTCCAATAGCGACATATCGCTTATTGTGTATCCAAAGATCTGTCGATAACACTTGTGGTTCATTGCTAATTGATTTCTGAAATAGCTCGGCTAATTGTGGTTCGCTCTCAAAATTGAGTTTGATGGGTTTATTATTTGCTTCAATGCTGGATTGCCAATCGCCTGCTAAGAAAAAGTTACCTTGATCATCAATAAGAAAATGCTGTGTCGCGTCATAGAGTTGCGCTTCTTTAAACATGAATGCAAGCACATCTGAAAGCTGCATATCCTCACCAATACTTCCCATCCACTCCCCATTCACATAAATTGGGTAAACAGCACTCACCATCCACACACTGTTAGCTGGATCAAATAAAGGCGGGGTAAAACGCAACTCTCGATTAGGATTGATATCCGGTGAGGTATAAGTCACCCAAGGCGTTTGCGTGTAATCTGCGTTATCTTCTTCATTAAAAACATAATCGGGGTAATTTCTATCAAACATCATTTCACTACGAAATGGCGATAAATACCAGACATTTTCAAGGCGCTTGCTCGCCACACTCCCGACTACATCAAAAAGTTGTTTAATGCGCAGGTGCATCACTTTTTGTTGATCACTTTCTTTTGCATTAGGTGGGAGAAATAATCCTGTTTCATACTCTGCATTAAAGCTATCTCGACGATTATGCCAAACCCCAGCAGAATTTTTCTCCATGAGTGCATAGAAAGCGTGGATTTCTTCTTTTTTAATCGGAGGTGAGAGTTGTTTTTCGAGTAAATGCGCTAAATGCTCGAGTTTAGGTCGCGATTCTAAAAAACGTTGCGATGCCACCGAAGTAAAACGGGTGGTGAGTTTTTGTAATTTGATGGTTTCGTCGAGTATGATTTCATCTTGAACGACGCCGTAGATGAAAAATGCACCTAAAAAAGCACATAGCATCACACCACTTATCATAATAAGCAGTAGTTTTTGACGGATATTAAATGCGCCAAGCTGCATTGATAAACCTCTTTTCTATTAAATATAGAGTAGCTAGTCAAAAACTACAGTAGGGTATTAACCGTTTTCTCAACAATTTGCCACGCTTGAGATAGCTGCTTCATTTTTGGACTTAACTCACCCACCTTATTCTGTTTTATCATCTCTTCTATTTCATGCGCGAGTGCAGATACATCATTGGCTCCCAAGTCTGCTGCGCAGCCCTTGAGGGTATGAAGTTTTCGACTCGCAGCTATAAAATCACCACTTGCAAGTAACGTCTGTAAATCGCTCTGCATACTAGACGTATCGACGATGAACTTTTTGACCGCTTGAATCACTTGCTGTTGTGAACCTAACATCATTTCGAGTGTTTCAAGACGCTCTTCATCAAACCCGGTGAGCAGGTTGTAGTGGATTCCCTCAGATGACGTCACATTGGCTTCAAAAACGGGTTGGCTTAAATTCGTTTTCTTTGGTGAATTTTTATTAAACTCGTCGATAATTTCAATAAGCTGAAGTGGGCTAAACGGTTTGAATAAATACCGATCAGCACCGGCATTCAAACCTTCCTCAATATCAAGTTTCGACACTTTTGCAGACAACAAAATAACATGACAATGAGGATTAGTAGACGTGGCTTTAATTAATCGACAGACCTCTAAACCATCCATCTCAGGCATCATGATGTCTAAAAAAACAATATCAGGTATTTTTTCATTGAAAATAGCAATGGCTTCTATGCCCTGCGTGGCTTCAAAGATTTCATACTCGCCTAAGCGACTAAACGTAAGACGTAAAATATTTCGAGTATGATGATTATCATCAACAATGAGTATTTTTATTTTTGGCACACTAACTTCAATACCCATCTCTTGAGTGCTGGAAGCACCTGCAACACCTTGTGATGATGTATTCATTAACTTAATACCTTCTCAATGAGTTCAAGCAATTGTTCATGGGTAAACGGTTTTTGCAGAATACCTTTCACGCCCAACATTTCAGCTGAATCTAAATTAAAGTTTGCGGTAATCGCACGTCGACCACCAGAAATAGCAATAATTGGTAAATCCGGATTGAATTTAAGCAGTTCGACAATCACTTCAATCCCATCTTTATTTGGCATAATGATGTCAGTAATAATGAGATCTGGTTGAGTTTCATGAAAAATTTTTATTCCCTCTACACCATCTTCTGCTATGGATACTTGATGACCGCCATGCATCAACATTTTTTTCAATAGGACCCGCAGTTGATCTTCATCGTCAATCACTAATATCTTAGCCATGGTTATTCCCTTATATATAAAAATCGAATAAAAAGTTAAACGCTGATTTAATTGACTAATTCGTTTACGAGATTAATTAAATCAATAGGTCCAAAGGGCTTAACTTTATAAACATCTGCGCCTGCAGCCAACCCTAAATCAATATCACTTTGCTGGCCTTTACCTGAAATTAACACGACAGGACATGTATTAACACTTTCTTTAATTTGTTTGCACAAGCTCAAACCATCTATTTCACCTGGCATCATCACGTCGGATAATACAATATCTGGATGCAATTCTTGAAACAATTTAAGTCCTTCCGAGCCATTGATAGCCTCAAATACCTCAACTTTAGGCTGGCGTTTAAAGGACAACCGAATTAAATCTCGAATTTGTGTATTATCATCAACCACCAATAATTTTATATTCTTATCTATCACCTTTAACCTCCAAAATACGTGGTACTTAAGATTGCATGATTACATTTTGAATAATTATTTCTGGCATTCGTCTACTTTGGTACGCTCAGATAAC
>CAJBJW010000059.1 GCA_903953455.1 uncultured Pseudomonadota bacterium
AGCCCAAGTCCAGTTCCCTCACCTACAGGTTTAGTTGTAAAGAATGGATCAAAAATGTGTGCAATAACAGCTTGATCAATACCTGTGCCATTATCCGCTACACTCAACTCAATAAACTCGCCTTGAAGTGTTTTCGCACAGGAATTACATACTAATCCATGCGTCGTTACCTGTTTAAGCGAAATTGTAATTAAGCCGCCTTGTTTCATGGCATCTCGTGAATTTACAATTAAATTAGTTAAAATCTGATGTAGTTCGGTTGAGTCAATTTGAATAGTTAGATCGTTATCTAATTCAGCGTTAAGTTGAAACTTGCTGGTTAAAGCTGGACGTATCATACTTAAAACTTCGTCTATTACTTCGTGTGTCGGTTTAACTTCTATTTCTTTATTTTCTGTATTTTGACGTGAATAAGTCATCATTTTTTTAATCAAATTGGTTGCCCGTTCACTTGCCATATTCACTTGCTCAGTGTTAAATAGTATCTCTTCTTTCAACTTTTGATTTTCGCAGTCCTCCCCAGCAAAAGTATTTAAATGGTTATAGCCGATAATTGCACTCAATATATTATTAAAATCGTGTGCAATGCCTGACGTTAAGCGACTAAGACTTTCAACTTTCTGCATTTGATTAACTTGATTAGTAAGCGAAAGTTGATGTTGCTCAGCTTTTTTACGATCGGTAATATCAAACCGAATACTAATAAATTTTTTTGGTTTATCCTCACCCTCATCTACAATAGGTACAATAACTGTATTAACCCAATATAGCGTGCCATTTTTATGTTTATTGCACAATTCTTCACACCAGACATTTCCGTTTCTTATCGTTTTCCAAAGTTTGCCATAAAATTCAGGTGGATGGACATCTGACTTTAATAGACTGTGCGTCGATCCAATTAACTCTTCTTTACTGTAGCCAGAAATACGACAAAAATGTTCATTCACAAACGTAATAACACCCTGTGCATCCGTTTCCACAAAAATAGCTGCTTTATCAAGTGCATAATGATGCTCAAAATAGATTTGCTTTAATAATTCAATTTCATGACGCTCATACTTTTCATTTACCAACTCAACTTCTTTACGCTGTTTATCTAGTTGAATAATTTGATAGCGATGAGTTAAAAGTAGTGTAAAAATTAATAATTCTAATGCTGAGCCAATTTGAATGCTATTAACGGTATAAAAACTTGTCGGAATAACTGCGAAAACATGTAAAAGATTGACAATAATACTGATAGCTAATATTGAAAAACCAGCACATAAAAAATACGCATTACGGTTTTTCTTCAATGCCCCCCAAGTAATTATAATCAAAACAAAAGCTGAGGTAATCGCTAAAGTAATCACTACATACTTTGCAATGGCGAATGTCCATAACAGCAACAATGCAATCAGAAAATGTAAACCAATAAGTATTTTTACAACAGGATCTAGTTTTGGTAGTAAGGTAGAGGTTTGCAACATGCGGCGAATAAACATTAATTGCACACCTAAAGTGAGCGTTCCAAATAATAATGAACCAGTTTGCGTCAACCACGGTGTATTTTGCCAAATATACTCCGCCCCTAAACCCCGGTAGGCAATGACCGACAATGCAACAAGAACAATCATACCCACATAAAGAAAGTAATCAAACTCTCTTAAGGTAAGCGCTAACGCCATACAAAACATTGCCATAGCGATGACAAGTCCTAAATACGTGAATTGAAAAGCATAATCATCACGTTCATTTTGAAAAAACGCAATAGGTTCCCATAAATACGCCGGAATAATAATTGCGTTGGGTGTTGCAATTTTTAAATAAATGA
>CAJBJW010000060.1 GCA_903953455.1 uncultured Pseudomonadota bacterium
CGCGGCAGTGCTATTATCCATAACCTAAATGCCATGAGTGAAAACTATGAGTTCCTAAAAGAAGCACGTGGCAAAGGCATGATGATTGCCATTGAATTTCAGCAACCCAAAAGTTTAACGCTCAAAGCCGCATGGGCGATGCTTGAAGCGGCAAACAAAGGCTTATTCTGCCAAATGATTACCATTCCCCTTTTCAAAGAACATCACATTCTAACGCAAGTTGCCGGTCATGGTATGAACGTGGTGAAACTCTTGCCCCCTCTCAATTTGAACCAAAAAGATTGCGACAACATTGTGGATGCGTTTGATAAAACGATTGCTGATACCCATAAAATTGGTGGTTCTATTTGGGATTTAGGAAAAAATTTAGCCGGTCACGCGCTAAAAAATAGAAAAGGTTAATTCTCAATTATTTTACGTTATGATCAAAATACATATATGCTTTTTATTCTGGCTTTGCATGTCACAAAATGTGTTTGCACACGCCGTCATTACAGACTATTCACTAAAAATAACACCTATCCACGCCAATCATGCGGATAAAGTTGAACTGCGTTTTAATTCAAAAATTGAGCTTGCACTTTCACAAATTTTCTTAGTGAGTAAAGGCGACAAACACGAATTGTTAAACGCAAATAACGGAAAAAAACAAGGGCAGATTGTCATTGATATTCCGCCATTAAATGCAGGCGACTACGCACTTCGCTTTAAAGTGTTTGCCGCTGACGGTCATTTGACTGAAGACGTCATTCATTTTTCAGTTACGGAGTAGGATTCTCGTTATGGCAGGTATTGCAGACTTTTTAGATTCACTCATTGGCGGTTTTGATTTAATTTGCTACGCGCTACTCATTGGCGGCTTGTTTTGGAGTATTTTTTTACTTCAGCCATGGAAAGCAGAAAAAAATTCAAACGGTCTTTTAATCGATAAAACGATTACCTTAATTTATAAAGGCGGCTTTTGGTTAGCGGGAGCGCAATTATTTAAAATTGTGCTAAAAGTATGGTTAATGGCGGCTATTTTAGAAAAATCGCCTTTCCCTGAATTTGCGCAAACCACGCAATTTATCGGCGGATGTATTCGCGCTGCGTTAACATTAGCATTGGCGAGTTATGTCTATCAATTTGTCAAATCAGCCCCACGCTCACAAACAGCTTGGCAGAACGCAGGATGGCTTGCGTTGCCCATGATTATCTCTGGCGCTTGGCTAGTGCATGGCGCGGGACGCTTTGAAAATCAAACTATTTTAATGTCGCTAACTGTCATTCATCAAATTGCCGCGGCAGCGTGGATTGGCGGTGTGTTTCAACTACTTAACGTCTGGCAATTAGTAAAATCTAAAAAATTATCTACCGACTATTGGACACAATTGTTAAAACAGTTTTCCACTTTAGGCATCATTTCTGTGGCAATGATTTTCATTTCTGGCGTTCCGTTAGCGTTGCAATATATCGACACGTGGAATGGGCTGGTGGGGACGGGTTATGGCAATTTACTGCTGGTGAAAATTGTGTTGCTGTCTATTGCGCTCTATTTCGCCAGTCTTAATAAACGTGCGGCAAAATCAGGTCATACTTACGCGCTCACGCAATACGTTCCCCATTACATTGAAGCAGAAACATTTGTATTAATTACCTTATTATTTACAGCGGCGAGTTTAGCATCACAACCTCCCGCCATTGATATTCCAACGCTAACCGCAAGTTGGCAAGAAGTCCTAAATACCTTTGCGCCACAAATTCCGCGTATAAATTCACCCACGCACACCGATTTAATTGCCGGTGAAGCGGGACGCACAGCCATTATTGATCAAATTCCATCGATTGCTGCTACGGAATGGTCGAATTATAACCACAACATTGCGGGCATTTTTTTAACCACAATGAGCTTTTTTGCGATGCTTTCCTATTTGCGTTATCCATTACTCGCGTTTTGCAAATATTGGTCTGTAGGATTTATTGCACTGGGTATTTTTCTTTTTTTCCGCAGCGATGCTGAAACGTGGCCACTGGGGCCTATCGGTTTTTGGGAAAGTACGTTTAACAATGGTGAAGTGCTACAACATCGCATCGCCACATTACTTGTGTTTACACTTGGCTCGATTGAATTGTCTTCACGACTCAAACCAAATTATTCACAAAAACTGCCGTTCGTTTTTCCCATTTTAGCGGCATTTGGTGGATTGATGCTGTTAACACATTCACACGTTGGGTTTCAGCCAAAAAGTGCTTTTTTAATTCAAGTAGGTCACACTAGCATGGGCATTTTCTCGCTAATTTTAGCCTGTGGTCGTTGGCTTGAATTAAAATTAGATGGCAATAAACGTGCAGTAGCGGGTTTTATTTCGGTTGCAGCACTCTTTCAAATCGGCCTTATTTTAATGTTCTACCGTGAACCTCTTTATTAAAGTTTAAAAACATGAAAACAACCTCACCTCGCTTAGCGTGGGCAATAACGGGTTCAGGGCATTATATTGAAGAATGTATTGAATTTTTACTCACACTTGATAACGTCGATTTATACATCAGTCAAGCTGGTGAGGAAGTACTTAAAATGTATGGTATTTCGCTAAGTGACTTGCGCGAAAAAATGCCTGTTTATCGAGATAAAACTGCTTCCTGCCCACCCGTTGGGTTGTTTTATAAAGGCTACTATCACACGTTTGTGCTCGCGCCTACGACCTCTAATACGATTGCAAAATGTGTGCTAGGTATTGCTGATTCACTCGTAACGAATTTATATTCTCAAGCGGGTAAATGTCGCGTCCCAAGCATCGTTTACCCCTGCGATATTGCACCCGAAATGGAAACAACCGCTCCTAGCGGTAAAGTGATGGTCTATCCGCGTAAAATTGATTTGGACGGTACGGCAAAACTGCGTGAATTTGCCTACACAGAAGTGGTTGAAAGTGTCGATTCGTTAATTTTAGCGGTTAAGGCACGTTTAAAAACCGTATAATTGACACAAGTACACGGTAAAATGGTGAGAATTTCACCCATTATTTAAGAGATAAACACACCATGTTTCGCAACGTACACGATTATTGCACGTCGTTAACCCTTCAATTCGACACGATTCCCTCTCATAGACAAACATTACTGCTAGAATTAAGCGACTATATTGCCGCTCAAATAGCGATGCAAAAAGACATCAATTTGCTATTTGTCTGTACCCATAATTCTCGACGCAGTCATTTTGGGCAAATTTGGGCGACGGTGGCAGCGAATTTTTTCGCCGTGCAGCAGGTTCATACATTTTCAGGTGGTACAGAATCAACTTGCTTCAACAAAAATGCGATTGAGGCGCTGATTTCACTGGGTTTTGATATTAATGCCACAACCGATACAAACAATCCTGTTTACCATGTCATTTTTAGCGAACAACAAACTATCACTTGTTTTTCTAAACGCTATGATGACA
>CAJBJW010000061.1 GCA_903953455.1 uncultured Pseudomonadota bacterium
CAACATGGCGGAAAAGCAGTTGGTTTAACAGGGAAAGATGGCAATTTCATTCGTGCTAAAAAAATTCAACTCAAAAAATCCAGTGTTGACAAGGAAGCCTCTGAAATCATTGATCTAGGTCATGTAGGTGAAGTGACAAGCATAGATACCGCTGTACTGGATATGTTAGCTGACAGTGATTTTATTCCGGTTATTGCTCCTATTGGCGTGGGTGAAAACGGTGAATCGTATAACATCAACGCTGATTTAGTCGCTGGCAAAATTGCTGAAGAACTCAAAGCTGAAAAGCTCATTTTGCTCACCAATACGGCTGGAATTTTAGATAAACAAGGTGAACTGCTAACCGGTTTATCACTTTCTGATATTGATAATCTCATTGCCGATGGCACCATTTCTGAAGGCATGATTCCTAAAACACGCTGCGCAACTGATGCGCTGCAAGGTGGTGTCACTAGCGTTCACATCATTGATGGTCGCGTCAATCATGCCGTATTACTTGAATTATTTACCGATCAAGGCGTAGGCAACCTGCTTCTCAATCATTAAAACCTCTATTCGTATGGGCGCAGACCCTCTCGCCCATACACCTATCACTTAAATACATCACAAGAGTACCAACATGAAAGCCATTGTTATGACAGCCATCGGCGAAAGTGACGTTCTCATTGAGCAAACACTTGCGCAACCCACTCTTCAATCGACCACACAAATCAAAGTGCGCTTGCACGCTGCGGGCGTTAATCCCGTTGATACAAAAGTACGTCGCAACGGCTTGTTTTACCCTAATGCCACGTTACCTGCTGTATTAGGTTGCGACGGTGCGGGTGAAGTAGTTGAAGTAGGCGCTGACGTTACGCAGTTCAATATTGGCGACAAAGTGTGGTTTTGTCATGGCGGCCTTGGACGTGAGCAAGGCAATTATGCCCAGTACACCGTCATTGATTCACGTTGGGCGAGCTTAATGCCTCAGTCTGTTTCATTTGAAACAGCGGCCGCCGCACCTTTAGTCTTAATCACTGCCTGGAATGCGCTATTTGAACGAGGCAATTTGCAAGCAGGTCAAACCGTACTCATTCACGCTGGCGCAGGTGGTGTGGGTCACGTCGCGATTCAACTTGCTAAAATGGCCGGCGCACACGTTATTACCACGGTCAGCTCAACGGAAAAAGCGGATTTTGTTAAAACACTGGGCGCTGACGACATTGTTTTCTACAACACAAGCAACGTAACCGATGAAGTCAATCGTTTAACGCAAAACCGTGGCGCAGATTTAGTGTTTGATACCGTTGGCAGCGACGTGTTCAAACTCAGCATTGGCTGTACTGCCCATTTTGGGCGTTTAATTACTATTCTTGATGCGTCACATTTAGATTTAAGTGAAGCGCGAATGCGTAATTTACTCATCGGTTTTGAATTGATGCTCACACCCATGCTGCGTGATTTGGATTCAGCACGCGATAAACACGTTGAACTTCTCAAAAAATGTGCCGATTTCATTGACGCGGGTACGCTGAAAATTCATGTCAGTGAGGTAATTCCTCTTGAAAACGCGTCACACGCTCATGATTTCATTGAA
>CAJBJW010000062.1 GCA_903953455.1 uncultured Pseudomonadota bacterium
CCCCGCTTCACCAAACGCATTGCCCGCAAGCATATCGTTGACCGCTGCAATGGCTTCTGCATTTGTTTGCGCTACAATAACGCCTTTTCCCGCTGCTAATCCATCGGCTTTAACAACAATTGGCGCACCGTGCTTTTCAATATACGCAATCGCAGCATTCGCAACAGTAAAACTTTCATAAGCCGCTGTTGGAATGCCATAGCGAATCATAAAATCTTTACAAAATGATTTTGAGCCTTCCAGTTGTGAGGTGTACGCAGACGCCCCAAAACACGCAAGGCCAGCTGCTTGGAATGTATCCACAATACCTAAAACAAGCGGCACTTCTGGGCCTACAATCGTCAATTCAATGCTATTTTGCTGTGCAAATTGGAGCAAGCCATCAATGTTTTCAACGGCAAGCGCAACATTTTCCATGCCTGATTCAAGTGCCGTTCCAGCATTACCGGGTGCAACAAAAATATGACTCACTTTTGACGATTGTTTCACTTTCCACGCCAACGCATGCTCACGTCCGCCACTTCCAACAATTAACACTTTCATTCTTTTATTTTCCTATTTGTTATCTCAAACTAATTTAAAGCTTAATGTGTACGCTCAAACTCTTGCATAAAACTCATTAACGCCTCAATGCCGCTTTCAGGCATCGCGTTATAAATACTTGCCCGCATACCACCTACTGAGCGATGGCCTTTTAACTCATTTAAGCCACTTGCCTGAGCTGCACTTAAAAAAGCACTATCGAGCGTTTCATCCGCCAGAATAAACGGTACGTTCATACGTGAACGGCAACTTTTCTCAACAGGATTGCGGTATAAACTCGACGCATCAATCGCTGCATACAATTTTTCTGCTTTGTGGATATTGCGTTGTTCAATCGCTTCAACGCCGCCTTGTGCTTGTACCCATTGCAATACCAGTCCCATCAAATACCAGCTATAGGTATTGGGTGTATTGAGCATAGACTGATTTTTGACTTGCTCGCTATAATTAAAAACACTGGGAACCGTTTTGGCGCATTTGCCCAGTAAATCCTCACGCACAATCACCAGCGTCACGCCTGCAGGCCCCATATTTTTTTGACTGCCCGCGTAAATCAATCCAAAGTCATTGACATCAATATGACGGGAAAGAATGTTGGACGACATATCGCATACGAGCGGTAAGCCTTTTGCATCGGGTACATAATTAAATTCCACGCCATGAATCGTTTCATTTGAGGTGTAATGTAAATACGCTGTATTTTCGTCAATGTGCCACGTCGATGCGTCGGGAATGCGGGTAAAATTTGTGTCTTCTGAACTGGCACTTATCACCGTTTCGCAATAGCTTTGGGCATCTTGAATGGCTTTTTGCGACCACGCGCCCGTTTTGACGTAACACGCTTTATGTTTGTCGCCTAAAATATTTTGCGGAATAAACGAAAATTGCGCAGAGGCCCCGCCTTGCAAAAATAACACGCGATAGTTTTCAGGAATACGCATTAAATCACGTAAATCCTGCTCTAGCGCCGCCGCAATAGTTGAAAAATGTTTGCCTCGATGACTCATTTCCATCACAGACATGCCACTGCCTTGAAAATCAAGTAACTCGCTTTGTGCCTGTTTCAAAACCGCTTCGGGCAACATAGAAGGCCCCGCACTAAAATTATAAACACGTGTCATACTCAAAATGCTCCCCCTCAATTTAGTTAAATAATGTGTGCATTATAATACGCGCCACGTAATTCAGTTAAAATAACGCTTTAATAAAACTGCTTTCGCACTCACTGATTTTTTTGATTTATTTTTTATGCCAAATTCACTCTTTGATTTACCGTTTCCAACACGCACACAACCGGTGGTCAACTGGTCACAGTTAACCGGATGCGCTCAGGCGCTAGCCCTTGCCAATGCCATCGCGTCGCATAACCGTTTATTTGTGATTATCACGCCCGATGCACACAGCGCCTTGCGTTTAGAACATGAATTGGCTTTTTTCTTAAATCATTCACAGCCCATTTTGCATTTCCCCGATTGGGAAACGCTGCCTTATGACGTCTTTTCACCGCTACCGGAAATTGTTTCTGAGCGTCTACAGACGTTAACCGCCCTTCCCGCACTTGAAAGTGGCGCATTAATTGTATCGGTGAATACGTTAATGCACCGTTTAACGCCACTCGATTATTTAGCGGCACAAAAATTAGTATTAACAGTCGGTGAACAATTTATCGACATTGCAGGGCAACTTCGCCAACGCGGCTATGAATGCGTTAAACAAGTCTTTACGCATGGTGAATTTGCGCTGCATGGGCATATTCTCGATATTTTCCCCATGGGAAGCCGTGTGCCACTACGCCTTGAAATTCAAAATAATCAGCTTGTTGCTTTGCGTGCATTTGACGTGGAGAGTCAACGCGCTTTTTCGGTTGAAGAAACCGTTGATTGTGTCACGATTTTACCTGTCCGTGAGTTTCCCTTTGACCATGCCGCCATTGGGCAATTCAAACAGACATTTGAAACGCTCTTTCCTGATATTAATAGCAGTTTTTATAAAGACGTTTCTCACGGCATTGCTGCCAATGGGATTGAATACTATTTACCTTTATTTACGAGTCAGACCGCAACGCTGTTTGATTATCTCCCCAAATCGGCTTTATTTATTACGTCACCACAAGTTAATTTAGCGGCTGATGAATTTCATCACGTGGTGCAAACCCGTTTTGAACTGCGCGAACATGACCAAGAACGCCCCGCGTTAGCACCGGAAAAATTGTTTTTATCACCACAAAATTTAGTGGCGGAATATAAAAAACATCATCAAATTTTAATTGAAAACAGCACAGACCATTCAGCCGCCACTTTTTGCGCGGCGCTGCCAGAGGTGAGTTTTAACGCGCACCTAAAACACCCCGCCGCCGCATTAACGCAATTTGTCGAGCATTTTAGCGGTAAAATTTTATTTATTGCAGAAACCGCTGGGCATCGTGAAGCGTTATTGCAAACACTCAAACGAGAATCTATTTATCCAAAACAAGTGGCCGATTGGCAAAGCTTTTTAAATAGTGAACATCAATATTGTATCAGCGTGGCGTCACTGGATATTGGCTTACTGCTCAATACGCCCGCGCTTGCCATTATTACGGAAAATCAATTATCAGGTGAAAAAGCGCAGCAACGCAGACGACGCAAAACCTCTGCAAGACAACTCGAAACACTCGTTGCGAATTTAAACGAGCTGACCATTGGCGCTCCCGTGGTTCACAGTGAACACGGCGTTGGACGTTATTTAGGTCTTCAAACGCTCAATATTGGCGACATTAGCGGTGAATTTCTAACGCTTATCTATGCAAACGACGATAAGTTATATGTGCCTGTTGCTTCACTACATGTCATTAGCCGCTATACGGGCATGAGTCCCGAAAATGCCCCCTTGCATAAGCTCGGCTCCGATCAATGGCGAAAAGCCAAGCAAAAAGCCATTGCACGCATTTATGATGTTGCCGCAGAGCTGCTTGATATTCAAGCCAAACGCGCCATGCAAGAGCGTCCCAATGTGCCGTTATTTGAGCGTATTAGCGCAGAAGATTATTACGCCTTTGCACAAGGTTTTCGTTTTGAAGAAACACCCGATCAGGCCAAAGCCATTGAAGAAATCATTGCCGATTTTGACCAAGTCAAACCGATGGATCGCGTTATTTGTGGTGACGTGGGATTTGGTAAAACAGAAGTCGCCATGCGAGCCGCTTTTTTAGCGGTGCAAACGGGAAAACAAGTGGCGGTTTTAGTGCCGACGACCTTGCTCGCACAGCAACATCATGCGAATTTTTGTGATCGTTTTGCCGATTGGCCGGTTAAAGTTGAATTGATGTCGCGTTTTGTCACCGCAAAACAGCAAAAAGACGTTGCAGAGCAACTCGAACAAGGTAAAGTGGATATTTTAATTGGCACACACAAATTACTCAGTGACGATTTAAAATACCAAAGCCTCGGCCTTGTGATTATCGATGAAGAACACCGTTTTGGCGTACGTCAAAAAGAACAGTTCAAAAAATTACGCAGCGAACTCGATTTACTCACGCTCACCGCCACGCCTATTCCGCGTACTTTAAATATGGCGATGAGCGGTCTGCGTGATATTTCTATTATCGCCAGTCCCCCGCCCAATCGACATGCCATTAAAACCTTTATTAACGAATGGGACGATGAGCAAATCCGCGAAGCGTGTCAACGGGAAATCAAGCGCGGTGGGCAGGTGTTTTTCCTGCATAACGATATTAAAAGCATGGAAAAAATGGCGCAAACACTCAATGCGCTCATTCCGCAAGCACGTCTTGAAATTGCACATGGACAAATGCACGGCACTGAACTCGAACGCATCATGCTCGACTTTTATCATCAGCGTTTTAATATTTTGCTCAGTACCACCATTATCGAAAGCGGGATTGATATTCCCAGCGCCAATACGATGATTATCAATCGCGCCGATAAATTGGGGCTTGCTGCCCTACATCAACTTCGTGGGCGCGTGGGGCGTTCGCATCATCGCGCGTATGCGTATTTTATCGTGCCGCCAAAAACCTTGATGACACCCGACGCCATTAAACGCCTTGACGCCATTGAAGCCGCTGGCGATTTGGGCGCGGGCTTTATGCTGTCAACGCATGATATGGAAATTCGCGGGGCGGGTGAATTGCTCGGTGAAGGTCAAAGTGGACAAATTCAAGAAATTGGTTTCACCCTTTACACCGAACTTTTAGAACGTGCGGTCAATGCGTTAAAAGCCGGCACCCATGCGCAACTTGAAACCACTACGCAAAATGGCACAGAAATCGACTTGCAAGTCAGCGCGTTAATTCCTGATGATTATTTATCGGATGTTCACGAACGATTGGTGCTTTATAAGCGCATTGCCAATGCCAAAACCGCCAATGATTTGCGTGATCTTGAAATTGAAATGATTGATCGTTTTGGGTTATTGCCTGAAGCAGCTAAAACGCTATTTAGTGTCGCGCAACTCAAACAACGTGCAACCGCGCTAGGCATCAAAAAAATTGAAGCGCATAAAGAAGGCGGGCGTATTTTATTTTTACCCGAACCGATTATCGATTTGGATCAGCTCATCGGATTACTGCAAACGCAGCCACAATGCTATCGACTCGACGGGCAAGATAAACTCAAATTTATACAATCTTTTGCCACGACGCAGGAGAAAATTGATTTTATTGGAAATGTGTTGATGACGTTAATGCGTCGGTGATAAGCGCTTTTGTTGAATCAGCAGCTAAAGGTTTTCCAATACGCTTTAATTGAGAAAATTCGGCCGCTGATAATTCATAGGTATCTACATCAGATGCGATACCGGCTTCAATTAGCGCATTTTCTTCATCCGTTGGCATTTCAACAACTCGTCCCGATTTAGTCGTTAGCAATGTTATATATTTTCCCTACCGAAACATTCATATCTAATGCTTCCAAAAATAAAAATAAACTTAACGCTATTAGTAATTTTTTCATACCGTAACAACATTTAAAAAAATAGAGTTTATTCTGTGTACCTTGGCATGACTTTAAAATCTATTATTGAATTTCACGAGAATATTTGACGATTCAGATTAAATCAAATCGTTTTCAATCGAAGAAATAATATTCTGCGCATCTTGAGCGGAATTAAAAATATGAAGTATCTCAACGTCATTGTTAACACGATAAAAACTGATATATTTTCTATACGGTAGACTTCTAATATCTTGGTCTTTAAGCTTAAAAATTACTTTTCCTGACAAAGGCAAAATGAAAAGTGTATTTGTCAACGAGTTAATCATGTCATCAATAAACTTTTCTGCTCTTTCTGGTGAATCTAATGCTATATATTCAGCTATGGAAGACAAATCATTGATTGCATTTTCAGAAATTAAAACCTTGTGTATTTTCATGCTTAAATTAG
>CAJBJW010000063.1 GCA_903953455.1 uncultured Pseudomonadota bacterium
GTGAAGAGTATCAAATTAAACCAATAGAAGATGTGAGGCCTGTTTGTGCAAATTGTCATCGAATGTTACATAAAGAGCGTCCACCTTTAGGTATTGAAGAGTTAAAAGCTAAGTTGAGTAAGTAGTAAGAATTTTGTAATTTTTATAACAATTTAATTTATTTTATGTTTCAATTTCTTATTTGGATATTAATCAAGATTAAAAATAAAACCCTCTCCCCAAAAAATTTCAAATTATAATATAACCAGTGTAACAAGCAATTAACCCACGTTGGAAAACTCAAATTGATATCACAAGTTTATGATCTGCATTGCCACTCAACTACGTCAGATGGAACGCTTTCTCCTGATGAATTGGTCACTCGCGCGGCAGAGCGTGGCGTAACAACCTTAGCGCTCACCGATCACGATAGTATTAGTGGACTTGAACAAGCACGTATATGCGCACAAAAAATGGGCATTCAATTGATTAACGGCATTGAAATCTCTGCGCAATGGGAAAAACAGTGTTTACATATTGTTGGTTTAAATATTGATCCACAGCACGAAGCTATTGAAAATATAGCGCTTAATCTCGATAAGATGCGCAACGAACGTGCTGAGAAAATTTCACAAAAACTCGCCAAAAAAGGCATTCACGGTGCGCTTGAATTTGTGCAAAAAGTGGTCGGGGATGGCATGATTACACGCACGCATTTTGCTAATTTTCTCGTTGCACATTGTCATGCCGACACGCAACAGCAAGCCTTTGATCGTTTTTTGGGTGATGGAAAAGTGGCTTTTGTGTCAACTACATGGACACCTTTTGACGTTGCTATCAAATCCATTGTAGATGCAGGCGGTATTGCGGTACTCGCTCATCCTTTGCGTTATAAATTAACAGCGTCGCGCATGAAAAAACTATTAGCTGCATTTAAAGCGGCGGGTGGTCAAGCGATGGAAGTGGTCACAGGGCGTTATAATCCGGATGAAATACGCATTTTAGGTAATTATGCCAATCAGTTTGAATTGGCGGGTTCGGTTGGCTCGGATTTTCACAGTCCAGCCAATCAATGGATTGAACTGGGGCGACTTGCGCCTTTGCCCGCTGGTGTTAAACCCGTTTGGGAATTGCTTGCGTGAAAAAATTTTGGGAAACGAAATCATTAGATGATATGTCTGATGACGAGTGGGAGTCTTTATGTGATGGCTGTGGTCAGTGCTGTTTACATAAAATCCAAGACGAAGACACGGACGAAATTTATATCACGCGCGTGGCGTGTAAATTACTCGATATTCACGCTTGTCATTGCACGCAATATGAAAAGCGTATCGAATTGGTCGAAGACTGTTTAGATTTGCGTGAGATGAGCGCAGACGAATATCAGTGGCTTCCCGTCACTTGTGCTTACCGATTGCTTCATGAGGGAAAGCCACTGTTTGATTGGCATCCGCTGATTTCCAAAAAAACCAACAGTGTCAAACGCGCTAAAATGAATGTGACACACTTTGCCATTTCTGAAACGACCATCAAAGATATGGACGACTTAGAAGATTATATTTTAAAACTGCAATCGTAAGTGATTAGTGAATGCGGTAACAATACAAAATCGTTTGACGTCGATCATGGATTTGCAAGACTTTTTCTGGTGTCCAATCGGACGCAGGAAATGAAGATGAAATAAATAAGGTGCCTTTGCGCATGGTTTTTTTGAGTTGCTCGCCAAGTTCGGGCATGACGCGTGGTGATAAAAACGCAAATATCACGTCATAATCCGCAAAGTTTGCATCAAATAAATTACGTCGCGTGGCGGTATAATTCACTAATCGCTTGCCACGCAGTACGCTAATTAACCAAGGAATCGGCGCCCGCTCCCATGCATCAACGTGGATTTGGCTAAATTCTTTTGCAACAGGCAACGCAACAGAGCCAACGCCCGCCCCTAAATCGGCAAATTTTTTCACATTTTCCTCTTCCATGAGCGCAATGACGGTGAGGGCAACGTCGCTTGACGATAAAAATAACGGTACATCACCGCGCACCGTTCCCCAAAAAACCAGCGTCATCACAACAACAACGCTGAGATATACCCACGCAGGCAGCGAAAACATGAAAAAAATAAAGACGCAAGGCAAAAAAAACAGGTGAATAATCATCCACCAATTAGGAAGTCCTAAAAATCGGCTACTCGCTACCGCAAGCGCACTTTGGCAAACTAAAAAAATAGCTGGATAATAATGTAGAATAGGCAAAAAATACGCTGCGGCAAGAGTAATAGTCAGCGCAATGACTTGGCATAAAAAGGCACGAAATAAAGTCATAAGCATTTTTTAGTTTAATTTGAGAAAGATGTGTTTTTGCGCAATTTGCGTAACTCGTTTGTTTTGTTTATTGTAACGATTTAGGTTGAATTCATCCAACACAAGCACTTATATAAAATATAATTCATATTGTAAATCAGGATAGAAAATGTCAGATATTGAAATCGCGCAACGCGCCAAGATGAAACCCATTATTGAGCTTGCTGCGCAAAATTACGGCATCGAGCCAGAGCATTTAGATCCCATCGGGCATTTTAAAGCGAAACTCTCGCTTGAATATGTCAACAGTTTAGCGGATAAAACAGACGGTAAATTAATTCTGGTGACCGCGATTAGTCCAACGCCTGCAGGTGAAGGAAAAACGACTACAACGGTTGGCCTTGGTGACGCACTTAATCGACTCAATAAAAAAACGATTATGTGTTTGCGTGAACCCTCACTTGGGCCGTGTTTTGGCGTCAAAGGCGGCGCAGCAGGTGGTGGTTATGCGCAAGTGGTTCCAATGGAAGACATCAATTTGCATTTTACCGGTGATTTTCATGCAATTGGGGTGGCGCATAATTTACTCTCTGCGTTAATTGATAATCATATCAATCATGGCAATGCGCTCGATATTGATCCCCGTCGTATCCAATGGAAACGCGTCGTTGATATGAATGACCGTGCACTTCGCCATATCGTCGTCGGTATGGGTGGCGCGGCAAATGGTTATCTGCGCGAAGATGGTTACGACATTGTGGTTGCCTCGGAAGTCATGGCCATTTTATGTTTGGCAACGAGTCGCGCGGATTTAAAAGCGCGGTTAGGTCGCATTATTATTGGGTATCAATCCGATAAAGTGACACCCGTTTATGCCAGTGATTTGAAAGCACATGGCGCGATGGCGGCGCTACTCAAAGACGCCATTAAGCCCAATTTAGTGCAGACGCTTGAAAATAATATTGCTATTATCCACGGTGGCCCGTTTGCCAATATTGCACACGGTTGCAATACGGTAACAGCAACGAAAACAGCGTTAAAATTAGCCGATTACGTCGTCACTGAAGCAGGTTTAGGTGCGGATTTAGGTGCAGAAAAATTCATTGATATTAAATGCCGCGAATCCGGTTTAAAACCGTCTGCGGTTGTTTTAGTGGCCACGATTCGTGCGTTGAAATTCCATGGTGGCGTAGCAAAAGACGATTTGAATCAAGAAAATGTCGCGGCAGTTGAAGCTGGTTTTGAAAATTTAGCACGTCATTATCACAATGTCACTACGCATTACGGCTTGCCTTGCGTGGTTTGCGTCAATCATTTTACGTTTGATACAGATGCCGAAATTACATTACTCAAAGAAAAATGTGCGGCATTAGGTGCGACGTGTATTGTATCAACGCATTGGGCAAACGGTGGCGTGGGTGCAGAGGCCTTAGCGCAAGAAGTTGTCAATATTGTCGATAACCGTAAAGCGGAATTTACGTTTGTTTATGATGAAAATTTAAGCTTATGGGAAAAAATCGAAACAATTGCTACTAAGTTGTATGGTGCGGCAAATGTGACAGCATCAGCAAAAGTTAAAGCGCAGTTGAGCGCATGGAATACCGATTATGGCCTTTTCCCAATTTGCATGGCAAAAACTCAAATGTCTTTTTCAACGAACCCAAATTTGAAAGGCGCTCCTTGCGGGCATACGCTTGAAATTCGTGATGTGCGATTAGCGAATGGGGCAGGTTTTATTGTGGCTATTGCAGGCGATATGATGACCATGCCGGGTTTACCTAAAGTTCCCGCAGCAGAGCGTATTGATATTGATGATGATGGTAAAATTACAGGGTTGTTTTAAGTTGCTATAATGATTTAGTTTCGAGAAGTGGATATTGGGCGACATATTTTTATTATTATTTAAAGAAAAGAA
>CAJBJW010000064.1 GCA_903953455.1 uncultured Pseudomonadota bacterium
AGGCGACACCATTACCGCTGGTCAAGTACTCATACACAACACACCTGGTGCTATTACAGACACCACAGCCACAGAAGCATCGACCAATACAGCGACAGGAGAACGAGCAGACCTCGCTCGCTATCGCACACGACGCCACCTCACCACTGACGATGCACGACCAGAGGCTGTTGCACGGCGCAGCGCCATGGTCAATGAAACGGTTGGTCGAATTTTGGATCTCTTTGGCGTTGATGTAACGGGGCTTTACACCCCTTGGGGCGGGTTGTAATTAGCAAATTTGTTATAAAAATAAAAAAAATCAATGATGCTGCGCGTTCCAGTGTATACCTAAAGCCCGTTTTTTTTCGGCTGTTAATTGTTTCACTTCCCATTCAAGTTTGCTGGCTTGCGAGCGATTCTCACACACGGTAAAAGCCAGAATATGTGAAGGTGTATTTCGTTGCGTAAATTTTGCGCCTTTACCTTCTACATGTTTTTTAAAACGTTCTTCCATGTTTGTTGTAATACCGGTGTAAATTTTACCGTTACAGCACTCAAGCATATAAACAAACCAATCACGATTTTTTGGATTCATAGTTACCATATAGGGTAATGAACAATAGACTTAACTCATGCGCAAAATTATCACACAATAGAGGAAAAAATAATGCTTATTGCACGCTTCATGACACATTTTGTGAGAGAAAAAAGGCGTTGTTCTATTTATTTGATCGCTTTTAGTTCAATTATTTTATCATTCATGCTCGCTGCGTGTAATACCGCAACAGATACAGCCAAGCCATCTGCGCCGCCTTCCCCCAATGTGAAAGTCGCGCAAGCGATAAGTAAAGAAATGACGCAATGGGATGAATACACAGGACGTATTGAAGCTGTGAATGAAGTGCAGTTGCGCTCACGCGTGAGTGGTTATATTGAAAAAGTGCAATTTGTAGCAGGCGCTAAAGTTAAAAAAGGGGATTTATTATTTTTAATTGATAATAAACCTTATAAATCTCAACTCAATTTTGCCAATGCAGAACAAGAAAAAGCCAATGTTAAATATGAATTGGCCAAAAACGATTTAGCTAGAGCTGAAAAGTTAGTTGCAGAAAAAGCAATTTCAACTGAAGAATTTGATATGCGAAGTCATGCAGTGCGCGAAGCCTCAGCAATGCTCCAGTCTACACAAGCAAGTGTTTACGCTGCGCAACTTAATGTATCTTATTGTGAAATACGTGCACCCATTAGCGGCCGTATTAGTCGAGAAGTCTTAACAGAGGGAAATTTAGTTAATACTTCAGACAATACGATACTTGCAACAATTGTGTCACTTGATCCTGTCTATGTTTATGTTGACGCTGATGAGCGCTCTATTCTTAATTATCGCACCCAAAATAAACATCATGAATTGAACGGTACAGCTGTATCGCTTGAATTAAACGGTGATGTCAAAAATATATATCAAGGTCATATTGATTACGTTGCGCCAAAAGAAGATACCAAAACGGGAACGATTTCGTTGCGGGGTGTATTTGATAATCCTAATGAGTTACTCAGTCCAGGTTTTTTTGCGCGAATGCGGGTGCAAAATAATGCGCCGTATCAAGCGCTTTTACTTCCTGATAAAGCGATTGGCAAAGATCAAACGCAGCATTTTGTGTGGGTGGTGAAAGAAGATAATCAGGTGGAATATCGCAAAGTGACACTGGGCATGCGTGACAATAACCTGCGAGTCATTCGTGAAGGAATCAACCCACAAGAATGGATTGTGATTGATGGTATTCAAAAAATTCGACCCAAT
>CAJBJW010000065.1 GCA_903953455.1 uncultured Pseudomonadota bacterium
GATTAGACATCATGCCATGCCGCACATTGAAACAAGTCATTCCAGCTATTGCAACTTCGGATGGCGCGGGAGTTAAATTATTGCGGAGTTTGGGGCAATCTCAACAACGCCTTGACCCTTTTTTGATGTTGGATGAATTTTCCTCAATGAATGCAGATGATTACATTGCAGGTTTTCCTGACCATCCTCATCGAGGCTTTGAAACGGTCACCTACATGCTTGATGGTAATATGCTGCATCAAGACCATCTGGGAAATCGAGGACTTTTAACAAGTGGTTCAGCACAGTGGATGACGGCAGGGCGTGGAATTATTCATTCAGAAATGCCCCAACAAGAAAGCGGGCGTATGCGTGGCTTTCAGTTATGGATAAACTTGCCAGCCAAAGAAAAAATGAAGCCCGCAGCGTATAGAGATATTCCCCCTGAAGACATTCCAGCCCTCAATCTGACTCAAGGTGGACGGGTGAAAGTGATTGCAGGGACCGTTCAAATAGATAATCAAACCTTAGTAGGCCCCATTCAAGGACTCAGTACCGAACCCTTATTTTTAGATGTACAAATTCAATCGGGTGACTGTTTTACACTACCCGTACCAGAAAACCATAATGCGTTCATTTATGCTTACGAAGGAAATATCATGATTGGTGGGGAGGTGTTATTCACACATACCGTGGGTGTTTTTTGTAAAGGCGATGAAATTAAAGTCTATGCTGATACTGCAAATGCAGCATTTTTAATACTCGCTGCTCACCCTTTAAACGAACCCATTGTGCAGCATGGTCCCTTTGTCATGAATACGCATGAAGAAATTGATCAGGCGATTAGCGATTATCGCAGTGGAAGATTAACCAGTTAAAATGTGATCCACTTAACCCAATTAGACAATCAAGAACGCATCCTAATTATGAAATACACCAGTTATCTATCTCATATCGAATATAATGACAAAGAGGCTATTTTTCATAAGAAATACATGATGACATTGCGTACCCAAAGCAACGTCCATCAATGCATCACGCCCCCTGATTTTGATTAAATCAAAATACTCATAAAACCAGCATAATTATTCAAAATTCAATGATTATAAAATGCGTAGCCTATCAAAATGGCAAAAGTTTAGGTGATGTATCCGTTGAAGATATTAGTGAAATTCTTAAACAAGAAGGCACTTTTGTTTGGCTCGGACTGCACGAACCCAATGATGATTTATTAGACCAAATTAAAGAAGAATTTGGTTTGCATGAATTAGCCATCGAAGATGCGCGTTCAGCACATCAACGACCTAAATTGGAAGAATACAATAATTCATTATTTGTCGTCCTGCAAACCGCTTCACTTTCAGAGCAAAGCATTGATTTTGGCGAAACACATATTTTTGTCGGGATACGATTTTTAGTCACCGTAAGGCATGGTATGTCGTCGGGTTATCAAAATGTACGGGATCGTTGTGAATCCATGCCTGAAAAATTAGAAAAAGGATCAGGTTTTGGACTGTATGCGGTGATGGATTCGATTGTCGATAACTATGTACCCGTCATTGACGGTTTACAAGAACGCTTTGAAAAAATTGAAACCACTATTTTTGAACACCGCCCAAGTCATCAGACA
>CAJBJW010000066.1 GCA_903953455.1 uncultured Pseudomonadota bacterium
AACCATACGTCCGGCACGCTACGGGGCGATAAGCGTAAATCAAACACGCACCAGCGGCTTTATCTAACATAGGGCACACAATTGAGCGTGGTGATTGTGAAGAAAGTGTGGCGACATTTTGACGAATTTCTTGCTGCTTTTTATCAGAAAGTGTAGCAAACCCTTCTTTAAATAGCGTCCACTCTGCAAGTGTAAGCGCTGGGATTTGTGCTAATCGATGACAACAGCCATCACAGCCCATTCTGCAAAGCCAATCTGGATTTTCATCGCGAATAGCGCTAACGCGCATATCAATATTTTCATGCAATTCAGTAAGCGGCTTCATAAATTCAAAAATACCGCTTCACTAATAATATCTTGATTATTTTCAATGCGATCAAGATACACTAAACCCTCTAAATGATCATATTCATGCTGAAATATACGCGCCACAAACCCCGTTAATTCCATTTCGATAAGCTGCCCCGCCAAATCCATAAAATCTATTCCTATTGATCGATAACGAGGCACCTTTCCACGAATGCCTGGAATACTTAAACAGCCTTCCCAGTCTTTTTCCATGTCATTACTGAGTGGCGTAAAGTTTGGGTTAATCATAATAATGGGCTCCATTTGTGGCGCGGTAGGGTATCGCTTTGTGGGTTTTGACGCCACCACCATCATACGCAACGATTCGAAAATCTGAGGTGCCGCCAATCCGACGCCATTTGTTCCTTCTAAAGAAACAAGTAAATCCTTTGCCGTTTGCATTGCTTGCTCAGTCGTATCGAGCGTCACCAAACCAGCTATTTTTCGCAAAACGGGTTCGCCGAGTAAAGCAATTTCTCTCACTTGTGCTGTCATTGATTATTCTCCTCTGGCAAAAAACCACCTGCTTGCATTGACCATAAACGGAAATATGTCCCTTTTTTTGCGATAAGTGCATCATGCGTCCCATCTTCAACAATACGACCATGATCAAACACTAAAATACGATCTAAATGCGCAATGGTAGACAATCGATGCGCAATAGCAATAACAGTATTTCGCCCCATGGCGGCATCTAAATTTTCTTGGATAATTCGTTCAGTGACTGAATCTAAACTGGATGTCGCTTCGTCTAAAATTAAAATAGGCGCATTTTTAAGTATCACTCTTGCAATTGCTATGCGTTGACGCTGTCCACCTGATAATTTAACCCCACGCTCACCCACGAGTGAATCGTAGCCACTAGACATCGTTTGAATAAAATCATCGGCATGCGCTAATTTTGCGACCGATAAAATGTCTTCATCTGTCGCCTCTAAATTACCGTAACCAATATTATCTTTCAAACTACGGTGAAATAAGCTCGGCTCTTGGGGAATGAGTCCCACTTGCTCATGCAGTGAATCTTGCGTGACAGTTTGAATATCCGTGTTATCAATCAAAATTTGGCCGGTTTGCGGCTCATAATTACGTAGCAACAAACTCACAAATGTGGATTTACCCGAACCTGAAAACCCAACGAGTCCAACTCGTTGCATAGGCTCAATAATAATATTGAGATTATCAAATACGAGCTGATTAGAATCATACCCAAAACATACATTTTTAAATTCAATGCGCCCACTCGAAACTGCAAGTGCTTTTGCATTAGGTTCATCGACAATTTCATGGGGTTGCACAATCGTTATCACGCCATTAGCAACGTTACCGATATACTCAAAAAATTCTAAAAAGCGTCGCGATAAATTACGTGCATCGTTAATAATCAGAAGCGCAAGACCGATACTCATCGTAAAATCGCCCACACTGATAATTCCACTATCCCATAATGTCAACGCATAATATACCGTCCCTACTTTTAAAATCGCAGCAGCGATAAATTGAAACCAACGAACGCGCTCCATATACCAAAATGTGCGTCGCGCCGCACTCACTTCATTATCAAGAAACTCGTTTAAATGCTCTCTTTCAAACTGCAGACGCGCAAATAACTTTGCATTCAAAATATTGGTCACAGCATCAACAATTTTTCCATTCACCTGACTGCGCATAGCAGCATAATCCTGTGCATACGGTTGACAGTGTGTGGCTAGCCAATATGAAAAGCACGTATAGGTAAATACCCAACCTGCAATGAGAAAGCCTAAACCTTGATTAACATTAAAAAGAAGTGCTATCGATACAGAAAATGTAATGAGAATAGGCCAAAAATCGCACAAAATTGACCACACAGTATGATTCACACTCACTGCAGTTTCACTAATGCGATGCGCTAAAGCACCTGAAAAATGTTGACTAAAATAACGTGGTGAATGATATTGCAAATACGCATATAACGATTTTGACGTCCGCTGACGCAGTCGTGGCCCCATGATAATCAGTACGGCACCACTCGCCCGACTAAATATGATTTCTGCCACATTAAGACCCGCTAGCAACAATAAAGGATAACGCAGACTATCAAGCACCGATATTGATAAATCCGTTCCTGATAATTGCGCTGCACCATCCATAATCGCCTTAATTGCATACGGTACTAAAATACTCGATGCCGCTTGCCCTGTTTCTAAGATCAGCATTAATGCGACCCACCCGCGAAAAGTCGACAAGCAATACAAGATAAATTTTGATGGGCTACTTGGCAAATATGGCGCTTGCGCAGCACGTTTAAATGGTTTATTTTTTGGCATGATTAACACTATTTAAAAAATTCAACCCATTATAAGGGAGAACCACCTCCCATTTTATAATTTAAAACACGAAATATTTTAAAAAATTCCTTGCAACTGGTAATATCTTAATTCCTGACAACTATTGTTGGGTATTAATGATGAAATGAGTAAACATACGCGATAATGCACAGCATTAAAGGATATTATTCACTATGGAATGTAATGAGAAAAAATCCGTAATTTCACCCAAAAAGCATTGTGTATCATGTGGAAAATTATTTTCATGTTATTCCACTAAGACAAATTCTTGTTGGTGCATGACCTACCCAGCAATCATGCCCATTAAAGAAGATGAAACTGACTGCTTATGTAGAGCGTGTTTAAGTGAGGCCATACAGAAAAAAATGGTGGATAAGCTTAGTCATTTAACATTGGCAGAAAAACTCTCACTTGCACGGGGTTATAAAACAAAAGTCAAAGCCATTGAAGGTATTGATTATAATATGGAAAAAGGAAAGTATGTATTTACACAGTGGCATCACCTCAAACGAGGCGCGTGCTGTAATCATAAATGCAAACTCTGCCCTTACTGATTATGTTAGCGTGAAGGTTACGAATGAAATTTATTATGGCAAACTGCCCACTCTAAAACAATGGGCAGTTTCTTTAATGAATCAACGTTAAAGAGCCGCTTTTAAAACACGTCGACTGAGGTCAAGATTCACATCTGTTTTTTTTAGATAACGCACTTTGATTGACGCAAA
>CAJBJW010000067.1 GCA_903953455.1 uncultured Pseudomonadota bacterium
AAACGCGGTACCGTTTCTAAATTGTGATTAAACACATCACATGGAAAATCACGAAGAATATCTAACGCTTTTTCAACACGACCACGAAAATCAGGTACCAGCACTTCAATTTTTGTATTGGGTGCGATTTGACGAATTTCTCGAATACACTCAGTAAAATGTCCTGCGCCACCGTCCCTTAAATCGTCACGGTTCACAGACGTAATCACCACATATTTCAACGCCAATTTATGCACAGCTTCAGCAAGTTGGCGCGGTTCGTTCTCATCAAGCGCTTGAGGTTTTCCATGCGCGACATCACAAAAAGGACAACGACGTGTACATAAATCCCCCATAATCATAAACGTGGCAGTGCCATGCTGAAAACATTCTGCCAAATTTGGGCAAGCCGCTTCCTCACAAACGGAATGCAACCCACTTTCACGCAGCAATTTTTTCACATTGGTCACTTCCTGACCTGCTGATAATTTCACGCGTATCCAATCGGGTTTGCGCAACGTCGTTTCTTTTTGCTCAACCTTAACTGGTATTCGTGCTAGTTTTTCACTGCTACGCTGATGGGTTTGAGGTGTATTGCGTGATGGCGCTTGATAATTTGTCATAATGTCTTAATGAAATGGTCGGCAATGTGCTCGCAAAGCGTTTGCGTTGGCAGGAAAACACCAAAATCAGCCACTTGTGTCATGTGTAAATTGGCATAGCCACAAGGATTGATAAACGTAAACGGCGTTAAATCTAAATGATTATTCAAACTTAATCCATGATAACAGCCATTTTGTTTAATGCGCAGTCCAATTGAGCCAATTTTTTTATTTTCAACATAAACTCCTCGCGCATCGGCATTCGCTTTGGCGTGAATCTGGTAGTCAGCGAGCGTTTGAATCATCGCATTTTCAAGTAACGTCACCATTTGCTGACTGTTGAGTTTCAAGCGTTTTAAATCAAGCAAAAAGTACACAATCGCTTGCCCTTGCGCATGGTAAGTAACTTGCCCTCCTCTATCGGTTTGCACAACAGGAATATCGCCCGTATTGAGTAAATGCTCGCGTTTACCATTTAAGCCAAGCGTATAAACAGGAAAATGCTCTGTTAGCCAAATTTCATCAGGCGTTTCGTGGGTGCGCGTCTGCGTGAAGTGCTGCATATCACGCCACACTTTCTCATAAGGCGTCAACGATAAGGGTTTTATAATCAAAATCTAAATCCGACTCGAGTTAAGTTAAGTACGTCCCAAAACAGTGCGTAAGCAAAGATTGTACGTTATTTTTGGTGCAAATTCGTCGCATTTATGATGCTAAATAGAAATTTATTTTTGGGATAAATAACGACTAAAAAAATTTTTATCATTCAATATCATTAAATTAGCATTTATTTAGGCATATTCTCTTATCAAAAATAATCCTCAACATTTGGCTGGCATAGTCTTTGCGCTTTTATTTTTATACACATGATTAGCTAAAGGTATCAATAATGATTTGTTCCACGACTATGCCGCGTTTTGGTGATAAAAAGAATTCTGATTTTTTTGAAGAATATCTGCAACGCCTGTTAACCCAACGCGATTCAAGCGGTTTAACCGATATGATTGGTGGCATTGAAGCGTTTATGATTAGCGTTGAGCCCGGCAATTCGGTGGAATACATCACTGAACTCGCCCTAATGACACCTTATAACTATCTCGTCACACTCGATAGCGAAAAACATTTAACTCACGTTTTGCGCATTGATATGAATTCGCCTGATATTTTACTGCGTGAAGTGAAATACGCGGAGCATAACGACATCTTTCGCAGTCTAAATGATTTATATCCCGTTGGTGCAAAACGCCCGCATAGCCGCTATTTAGGCGAGATTCTGTTAACAACAAATCGCCACGAAGTTGTTGCACTACAGCAAGAGCGCGAATTTCGTTTTTTCTCTATCGGTCAACTCGCCGATTTGGATTTACCGTTAAACGTCAGCATATCAAAACCCTCGCCGTACACTCAAAATGTGGTGGGGTATATGGAACGACCTGAAAATGGTATTCGTTTTTATCAACATGGTAACTGTGTAATTCTACCGTCAGCACAAGCGGCTAATGATCGAGGCAAAGAAATGCAAACACGCCTTGGCATTGGGGATTTATTATGTCCTATAGATCATCTTGCCACGCGTGTTTACAGTCAAAATCGTGAATCAGCTATTTTAGAATACCTTGCACTATCGAGTTATTATTTCTGGGGAAGTTACGATATTGCGGATCAAAATTCGTCAACCAATGTCACTAAAAATACGCGCCTTGATCCAGAATCCAAAAGTCCCGCTAAAGTGTTTACAGCCAATAATCACCCCTACTGCGTCAATCATCTCGATAAAATGCCTAGCCCAACGGAAACTTTCGTGCGAAATTACGGTCCTCGTATGCACCATATTGCAGTGGAAGTCAAAGACGGCAATCAGCAAGGCAAAGAAAATATTGATGTCGTTGTGGACGCCATTACAGCGCAAGGCAAAGGCTTTTTACTTAACACGGTAGGCTCTCGAGAAGAAGGATTAAAACAAATTTTCTCATCGGCATCGGATTTTTCTTCATTGATTATAGAATATGTGCAACGATTTGATGATTTTGACGGTTTTTTCACTAAAGAAAACGTCGCGTCACTCACCTACGCCGCCGGTCAAGAAGAAAGCGTTTCAAACGAGTTATAACCACTTTCATTTTTCGGGAGAATTTTATGACACAAAATCGTGTATTTACATTGAGGGAAAATGCCAAAATAGTATGTGAAATTCCCGTATTGTCAGGTACTAATCGACCTGATGTACTTGATATTAAATCGCTTTATAGCCAAACAGGTTTTTTTACTTACGATCCGGGATTTCATTCCACGGCAAGTTGTAGCTCAACGATAACGTATGTCGATGATGAAATTGGCATGTTGTTTTATCGCGGTTATCCCATTGATGAATTAGTTGAAAAGTGCAGTTTTTTAGAAATTAGCTGTTTGCTACTTTATGGTGAGCTACCAACACCAGAAAAACTGCATGAATTTGAGCAAAAAATCACGACGCAAACTCTTGTTCACGACCAATTAACCAATTTTTTCAAAGGCTTTCGGCGTGATGCACACCCAATGGCGGTTATGGTGGGTGTTGTAGGGGCATTATCTGCGTTTTACCACGATGCGCTAGATATTAAATCCGCACAAGACCGAGAACTCAACGCCATAAGATTAATTGCCAAAATGCCGACGATTGTGGCGATGTGCTACAAATACAGTGTTGGTTTACCTTTTATTTATGCGCAAAGTAAATTGAGTTACACCGAAAATTTCATGCGAATGTTATTTGCCACGCCTTGTGACGATTACATTCAAAATCCCGTTTTTGTTCGTGCACTGGAAAAGTTTCTGATTCTACATGCTGACCATGAACAAAGTGCCTCCACTTCGACTGTACGATTAGCGGGTTCTAGTGGTGCAAATCCTTATGCGTGCATTACAGCAGGCATTGCCTGTCTGTGGGGGTCGGCGCACGGTGGTGCAAATGAAGCGGTTTTAAATACATTTAAAACTATTGGTGATGTGTCAAATATTCCTCGCTTTATCGACAAAGCCAAAGATGATAATGATTCATTCAAACTCAATGGTGTTGGCCATCAAGTTTATAAAAATTACGATCCTCGCGCCAAAATCATGAAAGAACTTTGTTACGAGGTACTCGGTGAACTCAATCAACTTGATGATCCGCTGTTTCAAGTTGCCCTTGAAGTGGAGCGCGTTGTTTTAAACGATACGTATTTCATTGAAAGAGGCATGTACCCCAAAGTCGATTTTTATTCTGGTTTATTACTTTATTCACTCGGTATTCCCGTCAATATGTTCACTGCTATTTTTGCAATGGGGCGAGCGATTGGCTGGATTTCGCATTGGGACGAAATGATTTCTGATCCCAATCAACGGATTGGAAGACCACGGCAACTTTATCGAGGTTCTCCAAAGCGTCATATATAACCCGTCAACACTGTTTTTAAACCATTAACAATGTAGCAATGGAGTCGTGCCATGCGTAAAAAAACAGCGGTCAAAATCAAAACGTTCACACGTTAGCACAATGAATTCGGTTAAAATGACGCTTATCAGTTTTGACATTTACAGCAGGCTCTATGAAGCGTTTTTTCACATATTCAATTTTACTTATTTTACTTTCAGGTGCAGGGTGGGAAGCTTTTTCATGGATCCATGAGCGACAACATTACGAAAGTACAGATAATGCTTATTTAAAAAGCAATAGCGTACTCATTAGTGCGCGTGTAGAAGGCTATATTTTGCAGCTCAATGTAGATGATAATCATATAGTCAAAAAAGGTGATGTGCTTGCCGTCATTGATGATCGTGATTATCAAGCCAAGTTAGCACAAGCGCAGGCGCGAGTGAGCGAAGCACAAGCGTACAGTGATTTTTTGCGTGCGAATAAAAACACACAGCAATCATCCATTACTAATGCCGATGCAGCAGTGTTAGCAATTGAAGCAAAAAAACAGCAAATCAACCAAGATGTCGCACGATTTAGCGCTTTAATTGAAAAAGGGAGTGCACCGCGCCAAACACTCGATAAGTTGCAATCAGAATCACAGCAAACGAGTGCAGAACTGCGTGGCTCACAAGCCGCCGTTGCCATGCAACAAAAGCAGTTAACGAGCTTTGAAAGTAATATAGCCCAATCACTCGCACGGATTAAACAGGCACAAGCGCAAGTTGAACTAGCCCAACTTGATGTAGCGTATACTCAAATTCTCGCACCATCTGATGGCATCATTGGTCATCGAGGAATTCAAATCGGTCAGTTTATTCGCCCTGGTCTGAACTTAGTGCATTTGGTCAGTCAAAATCCAATATGGATTGAAGCGAATTTCAAAGAAACACAATTAACTCACATGAAAATTGGGCAACCCGTAAAAATTCACGTAGATGCCTATCCTGATTCGATATTAACGGGTAAAGTTGATAGTTTTTCGCCAGCTAGTGGCTCAGAATATAGCTTACTTCCACCAGAAAATGCCACGGGTAATTTCACCAAAATTGTGCGTCGTGTACCTGTCAAAATTATTTTCGATGACTCAGTGGACACCTCATTATTAAAATCGGGTTTATCCGTCACGGTAAAAGTTCAAGTTAAACCGTTATGACGCAAACAGGAACAAACGAGCGCGTTTTAACAACGGGCGAATGGATTGGCTTTTTTAGTATGGCCGTTGGTGTGTTTATGGCGGTACTTGATATTCAAATTGTTGCCAGCTCATTGCAAGAAATTCAAGCCGGTCTATCCGCAACACAAGATGAAATTGCGTGGGTACAAACATCCTATCTGATTGCGGAAGTGATTGTCATTCCACTATCTGGATGGCTTGGACGCGTTTTTTCAACTCGCTATTTATATGTACTCTCTGCTAGTGGCTTTACCTTAGCGAGTTTAGCGTGTGCTTTTGCATGGAATTTGCCCTCTATGATTGTATTTCGCTGTATTCAAGGTTTTTTTGGTGGCGCGATGATTCCCATGACATTCACCATAATTTTCCTGCTCTTCCCTCCACGATTGCAACCCACGATGAGTATTGTTCTTGGGTTAATTGTCACTATGGCACCAACCATTGGCCCCGTATTAGGAGGGTACTTAACTAACTCTTATAATTGGCAATTACTTTTTTTAGTCAACATTATTCCTGGTTTTATCGTCAGTTTTTTGGTGTTTCGTTTTCTTGATATCGACAAACCTGATTGGGCACTCCTGCAAAAAATTGATTTTTTTGGCATTGCGTTAATAGCGATTTTTTTAGGATCATTGCAATTCGTTCTTGAAGAAGGCTCTAAAAACCAGTGGTTTGAAGATGACACCATACTCATGCTGACTATTACAGCCATTATTAGTGGCGCGGTGATGCTTTGGTGGGAGCTTGTTAATCCTCACCCGATTATTGATTTATACGCGTTTAAAAATAGAAATTTTACGATTGGCTGTATTTATAGCTTTATTTTAGGCATTGGCCTTTACACCATTATTTATTTAACGCCTATTTATCTTGGAAGTATCAAAGGCTTAAACAGTTTACAAATTGGTTATTATTTAATGGTTGTCGGCTTATTCCAGCTCGTTTCTGCGTTTATTGCAGGACCGCTTGAAAAGAAAATCGATTTGCGTGTCATGTTGTGTTTGGGATTTGGTTTATTTGCGCTTGGATCATGGCTAAATGGGCAATTAACAGTTGAATCAGGTTACTGGGAATTTTTTATTCCACAAGCCATACGCGGTAGTGCGTTGATGCTGTGTTTTCTTCCCATTAATACACTAACACTCGGCTTACTTCCGATGGAAGAAGTAAAAAATGCGAGTGGGCTCTATAATTTGATGCGTAATTTAGGCGGTGCGATTGGCCTTGCAGTGGCAAATACATTAATTTTGTATCTCAATAAAATGCATTATTCACAATTACGTGAATCTGTTAAATCCACGGATATCCATGTTCAAAATTTACTTTTTGACATGGAGCAACAGCTTGACACGTCTATTATCGATAATCCAAATACGGCTGCATTACTCCAATTAAGCTCTCTTGCATGGCGTGAAGCCGGTGTAATGACATTTAATAATTTATTTCAATACATCGCGTTAATCTTTTTCAGTGCACTTTTTATTGCGCCATTCCTCAAAAAAGTAGGAACAGACAAATCAGCCTCATTGCCTATGGAATAAAATTGTAGGCTACGCAAATTAGTTATAGCAGAACATCAATCACAATCCATTATTCAAACGAAAAAATCAAATAATCCGCCTTTTTTGATTATATCTTCCAAATTGCATGGCAATACATGCGTTTACGCACTCTCACCCACTTTAAAGCATCAATTAGCTGTATCCCTTATTTATCAAGCTGTTCGCTATAGTTACTCAGAACATGACTGAACGCACTTTGTAAAAAAAATGTGAACTGCGTCACACTTTTGGAAAATTTATCAAAATTACGAACTAATGCACTATAAACTTTTTTCAGCTGTTTAATTTTAATTAAAAAGAAACAAGGATAAATGTCATGAAAAAGCTATTATTAACCCTCTCCTGTGCCGTCTTTAACTTAACTGCGTACTCAGCTGTTCCCTTAACACCGGAACAACAATTAGGAGAAGCCCTTTTTAAAGATAAAAACTTATCATTTAACCATAATCAATCTTGTGAAACATGCCACAGTCTAAGTCCCATTCCATCACTTAAGGGCGTTCAAGGTATTGTGCCGGGATTTGTCGACCCCAGTAACGTCAAAGGTATATCTCCCATTTCAGTTGGCTCAATTCCACGGACAACTGGAACACTTAATGCGCCAAGCATTGCTTACGCGAGCTACAGCCCAGAATTTGGCTGGGATGAAGATGAACAAATTTATGTAGGTGGGCAATTTTGGAATGGCCGAGCAACAAATTTAATTGAACAAGCCAAAAAACCTTTACTCAATCCTGTTGAAATGGCGATGCTCGATGAACTCGATGTCGTTAATAGAATAAAATCCAATCCTAAATACATCAAAGATTTCCAAAAAATCTACCAACTTAATATCTCCGATACTGGTTCCGACAAAGCAATACAAGACACCTACACTGCTCTCGCTAAAGCGATTGGTGCCTTTGAGCAAAGTGGAACTTTTAATAAGTTTAATTCAAAATTTGACTCTTATTTAGCTGGAACCACCCAATTGAGCACTACGGAGAAAAAAGGATTGGATTTATTTCAAGGAAAAGCTGGCTGTTCGGGTTGCCATAAAATGGATGTGACAGTAGACAGCAGTGGGAACACCATTCCACCTCTGTTTACCTACTTTGGTTACGACAATATTGGACTACCCCGCAATATGGCTATTCCAGGCAATCCTGTTGCAGACTTAGGTTTAGGTGGACAAGAAGGTATTCCACAAACTGAAATCGGTAAACACAAAGTCAAATCGTTGCGTAATATCGATTTAACACCACCGTATGGGCATAATGGGATATTCAAAACGTTAGATGATATGGTGCATTTCTACAACACGCGTGATGTATTGAAAAAAGTCAAAGATAATAACTCCCCTGAGTTTGCAAAAACCGCTTGGGCAGCACCTGAAATTGCGTCAAATATGAATACCACGCAAATAGGTAATTTGGGACTTAGCATAGTCGAAGAAAAAGCCATCGTTGCCTTTTTGAAAACATTAACCGATGATTATCCATTATGGGGAAATAATCCTGCTGCTGTTAGTACAAAAGATGGTCGTGTTTCTGAAAATTCGCCACCCCCTATTATCTCAACTAAAAACATGCCTGCATTGAAAATTCCAGTTCGGGTTAAATAGTGATTATTGATTATGCCCCCACTACACTAACTAGGACATAACTTTTGTAAAATAGTCTTACAAAATGAGGGTTCCAATCAGACAATGATAACGATTTTGTTACAAATTCCGTGAACACTACGGAAACAATTTTTACGATTTGCATAGATTTGACCTTATATCATGATCATTTTTCATGGTTTAGGTCAATCTATATTGTCGGTGCAGTTAATTTTTGAGCTAAAGCAACATTTTAGGTGTTACCATGATTTAAATTTAACATAGTTGAGCAACTTGCAAAACGGCTGAAAGT
>CAJBJW010000068.1 GCA_903953455.1 uncultured Pseudomonadota bacterium
GCGGGAATAGGGCCTAAAATCTGAACTTGTGATTCATTGACTGTTTGCGCAAGATCAGCTACAGATTGCAGGAAGATTGCGGGGACTTCTTCTTTGTCGCTATGGGCTCGAAATAGTGCTTGATAACTAAAAGGCGGGAGTTTTGCCAGTTCTCTCTCTTGTAGCGCAAGGGTTGCAAATCGACTATAACCGTTGCGTAGCAGTTCAACTAAAAGCGGATGTGCCGGCTGGCGTGTTTGTAGCATAACTTTGCCTTGTTTTTGTTCGCGTCCAGCGCGACCAGACACTTGCACAATAAGTTGCGCTAATTTTTCGCCAGAATGGAAGTCTGTGCTAAATAATCCACTATCGACATCTAAAATAGCCACTAGTGTGACATTGGGGAAATGATGTCCTTTGGCGAGTAATTGCGTTCCTAAAATAATATGTGCTTCACCAGCATGAATTTGCGCTAAATAGTCTTCGAGTGCGCCTTTATGTGAGGTGGAATCTCTATCTAAGCGAATAACGGTTTTATCGGCAAATAATGATGCTAAAACGGATTCAATACGCTCAGTACCCAGACCAATAGACACTAAATTGTGCATCTGACAGGCAGGGCAAGCGTTAATTAATCGATGCTCCGTTCCGCAGTGATGACAGCGCAGTAAGGATTTATGGCGATGAATAACTAAATTAGCATCACAATGGATACAACGTGCGACCCAACCACATTCATTGCACATCAGTGTTGGCGCAAACCCACGGCGATTTAAAAATAATAAAACTTGTTCATTACGCGCCAATGTTAAGTGCATTTCACTGAGCAAAATTGGCGATAAGCCTTCTTGCAGTTTTTGCTGTCGAATATCGATAATTTCAACTATAGGCGGCAGGGCACAACCAGCGCGTTCAGGTAAAGGCAGGTGATGGTAACGCGCTTGATTGACATTGTATAAGCTTTCAAGTGAAGGCGTTGCTGAGCCCAGTAATACAGGAATGTGAGTAAATTTTCCGCGCATAATGGCCACGTCTCGCGCTGAAAAACGAAACCCTTCTTGTTGTTTAAATGAGCTGTCGTGTTCTTCATCAAGGATAATCAAGCCTAAACGCGGCATAGGTGTAAAAAGAGCTGAGCGTGTACCTAATAGCAATGAAGACGCGCCACTTTGCATCAGAAGCCACGCATTTTTGCGCTGGGTATCGGTGAGTTTTGAGTGGGAGATGGCAATTAAAGTATTAAAACGTGCTTCAAAACGTTCTTGAAGTTGTGGTGTTAACGTAATTTCAGGAACGAGAACAAGCACTTGTTGCTTTTTATCCAAGACAGTTTGAATAAGTTGCATGTAAACTTCAGTTTTACCACTACCGGTCACACCATCAAGTAAAAACACGCCAAATTTCCCAAGGCTATGGGTAATTTCATCAATGGCGTGTTGTTGTGCAGGATTGCAAACAAGGGGAGTGCTGGTTTTTTCATTTTCGCGTGAAGCAGGCATTTTTTTGATGACGGCTTCTTTGCCTTGTCGCAAAGCAATGGGAAAAGCCGCGCTCATGACTTCACCAATGGGATGATGGTAATAACTACTCACCCAATGCAAAAGCTGTAAATCAAGATCGCCAAGTAAGGGTGCGTTGTCGATGATGCGCAGAATGGGTTTTAATTTTTCAAGCGGGTAGTGGCATTCAAAACTCGTTGCCATTAAAAAGGCAATTTTTGTCCGTTTGCCAAATGGGACTTCAAGGCGAATTCCCGCCCGTAATGGCTCTAACGGGCATTCGTGTGGGGCGAGATAATCAAAGAATTCAAAAAAAGGAACAGAGGGGATGGCTACATGAAAAATGCGCGGCTTAGTCATGATTCCAAATTTGCAGAACACTTAATGTCGCCAGCATGAAAAAAGCCAATAATGTCCACGCAGGCATACTCAGTCCAAGTAGAGTCCAGTCGACTTTTGCGCAATCACCTGTACCTGATAGCATGAGTTTTATCGTGTCAAGTAGCGGAAAATTATTAAGCACATAATCCAGTGAAGGTCCGCATTCAGGAACTTTATCGGGAGGAAGATGCTGAATCCATAAATGACGAATTGAAATTGAACCACCTGTAAGCGCACTTAATGCGCCTAAAATGGAAATAATAATGACTTTTTTTCGTGGATGATGAGACATTCCGCCTACGGCAAAAATGAGTCCAGTTGAAAAAATGGCAATGCGCTGAGTAATACAAAGCGGACAAGGCTCGAGTCCTTCTTGAAATTGAAAATAAGCACCCATGCTAAGCAAAAATATACAGCCTAAACTGCCGAGTAAAAACCAAATTCTTGGTGTGAATTTTAGGTTATTTAGCGTTACTGCCATGATGGAGAGCCTTTTTTAAATTTTAAAATTAATTACACAACATTACGCTGTATTAATTGCGTGACAAAATCTTCTATTTCATAAATGCGGCGTTTTTCGATGATAGTACGCAATAATTCATCTTTTCTATTATCATTTAACGGCTCAACTAACTCCAAAATTTGCTCGACTTTGGACATTCCATTGATGTCAAATTTTAACATTTCATCTTTTCCCGTCAAAAGCCATTCGATATTAATATCGTTAAAGGCATTCGCAATGCCGGCAATCAATTCACTGGAAGGTCGATTTTTTCCACTTTCAACTTCAGATAGTGTGCTTCGTGCAACACCTGTTATTTCCGAAAATGTTTTTTGATTTAACAATTTATATTTTCTAATTAGGGTGATTCTATCATTTATTTTATTTGTTGGTGTCGTCATATCGAATTAAATTAATCTTTGTGGTTGTTTTTTTTAAATTAAATAAGTTTCAATTTCATGTTTTATAAGCTTATTTTACCAATTAACAGACAAACCACCTAGACCTCAATTAATAAATAGGGTTTTTCATGCTTTATACAGAATAAATTCCCCCTAGCATATAATCGCTGGCGATTGTTTTCAGCTGGCAAGGCGTAATCTTATTTTCGAGTATTTGCTCTGTCGGGATATCACATGCAACTCGTAGGTAATTAGGTGTGTAACCAAAAACACGCACATGATGGTCATCTAAAATATCGCGCTGTCCTTCCCAAAGCACATCAAATTTTTCGTCAATATTTTGCGTATAAAAATCATGTTTCATTGTTTTGGCTAAAGCGTGTAATTCTTCGCTACGTTGCTTTTTGATGTCATGAGGGACGGGATTGGGCAATGTAGCGGCCTTTGTACCTTCTCGCGGTGAGTACGTAAAAATATGAATATGGCCAAATGTACACGCCTCAATAAATGCCAAACTCGCTTGCCATTCTTCCTGTGTTTCGTCAGGAAAGCCCACGATAATATCCGTGGTAATATTAAAATGTGGGATTTGCGCTCTAAGTCGCGCCACAATTAGTGCATATTCCTCTGTTTTGCAGCGACGTGCCATGCGACGCAGAACGGAGTCCGAGCCGCTTTGCAGAGGCAAATGTAAATGGGGCATTAAGCGTGAGTTTTTGAATAATTCAAAAAAATCGTCGGTGAGTTCCCATGGTTCAAGCGAGCCTAAGCGTAAACGGGCAATTTGTGTTTGATCTAAAATAGCGCGAATGAGTGACACAATGTTTTCGCCATTATCGCTGCCATAACCACCTAAATGGACGCCAGTTAAAATGACTTCGTTAATACCTTGTGCGTGAAGGGTATTGATTTCAGTAATAATTTCATCTAACGCGCGACTAACTTCCTCACCTCGTGCAACGGTTACAATGCAAAAAGTACAGCGATAGCGGCAACCATCTTGGACTTTCACAAAAGCACGTTGACGTCCACGTGTAAAAAGGGCAATTTCTGATGGTTCTGTTGCCATTTCAGGCATGCTATCAAAGGTCAGCTCTTGCAACGCTCTGTCTACTAATTGCGCTTTATCTTTGTTGGTGACGACTAAATCAACGCCCAGTAACGCTTGCGCCTCTTGTTGGTTTAACGTTGCATAGCAACCGCTTACCACGAGTTTTGCTTGCGGATTTTCACGGTGAATACGTCGAATAAGTTGGCGAGACTTACGCGCAGCGTCTTGCGTGACTGCGCAGGAGTTAATCACCACCAGTTGTGCCATGGAAATTTTTTGCGTAATGCTGTGACCTTGTGCTTGAAAGGCTTGCGCCCACGTTTCAAGTTCAGCTTCGTTTAGGCGGCAACCTAAGGTTTTTAAATGAATTTGCATGATAACTAACGAGTTTAGAAGTAAGAGAAAAGTGCCGAATAGATGGCTACTATTAAGATAAGTTTACCAGAAAGTGCGATGCGTTGTGTGTTGAGTGATACGCAATCGAGTACAATATGTACCTTTCACAATTTCACAAAAACCGGATGAGTGTATGCAGAATTTACGGGATTTTTTTCAAGATTCGTCGAGCTTATATGGCAGCAATGCGAGCTTCATTGAAGAACTCTACGAAATTTTTTTGGAAAATCCTGAGTTAGTTGAGCCAAGTTGGCGCGAAAAGTTTTCGCAAATGCACGAAGCAGCTGATTATGAAATTGCACACAGTCCTATTATTGAACGATTCGCGCAGCTTGCGCAAAAATCGCAAGGTCGCCTTGCTAAATTGCAAGTATTTACGCAAGAAAGCGTACAAAAACAATCGGCCGTTGCGCGTTTAATCAATCATTATCGTGTTCGTGCTCATCAGATTGCACGTAATAATCCACTAGGAAGAAATACGACAGCACCGCTGGATTTAGATCCACATTATTATGGTTTATCGGTGCTTGATATGGATACCCTGTTTGATACAGGGATGCTCCAAAGTCGAAATCCACTCCCATTGCACGACATTATTACCAATTTAGAACGTATATATTGCGGCAGTGTCGGTGCTGAATTCATGCACATTGTCGACACAACTACACGTTGCTGGATTATTAAGCGACTTGAAGAGCAGTCGTTGCGTCCATTACTTCCCACAAATATTGCTGGATTTGAAATTAGTGATGAAAAAAAGATTTTTACACTCAAACAATTAGTGGCCGCTGAAGGTATCGAAATGCATTTGCATTCTCGATTTGTAGGACAAAAACGCTTTTCACTTGAAGGCGGTGAATCGCTTATTCCTATTTTAGACGATTTAATTCAAGGTTTGGGTGAAAAAGGCGCGAAAGAAATTGTGATTGGCATGGCGCATCGTGGTCGATTGAATGTACTGGTGAATATTTTTGGTAAAAATCCGACGGTTTTATTTAACGAATTTGCGGGGACGTCCGAACTATTAACCGGCATGCGTAGCGGTGACGTGAAATATCACATGGGATTCTCCTCAGATGTTCAAACACCTGGTGGCAGTGTTCATATTACCTTAGCATTCAATCCATCACATTTGGAAATTATCAATCCAGTGGTTGAAGGTTCGGTGAAAGCACGTCAAGATCGCGCGGGTAAAAATGGTATCAATCAAGTGATTCCAATTTTAATTCATGGTGATGCCGCATTTTCAGGGCAGGGAATTATTATGGAAACGCTCAATATGTCACAAACACGCGGTTTTTATACTGGCGGGACGGTACATATTGTGATCAATAATCAAATTGGATTTACCACCAGTAATCCACTTGATAGTCGCTCAACGCTCTATTGCACCGATGTAGCTACCATGATTCAAGCGCCAGTGTTTCATGTAAATGGTGATGATCCTGAAGCAGTGTTATTTGTCACGCAGCTCGCGCTCGATTTTCGCATGACGTTTAATCGGGACGTGGTGATTGATTTAATATGTTACCGTCGCCTTGGGCACAATGAAGCCGATGAGCCTGCCATGACGCAGCCACTCATGTATAAAAAAATTCGCCAACGTCAAACAACGCGTGAGCTTTATGCAGAGCAGCTCATTTCTGAGGGCATTCTTGATGCAAAAACCGTACACTATTTTGTGGAGGATTATCAAGCACGTTTAGCGGCAGGCGAAATTATGTCGCGCCCTGTATCGCAAGTAAAGTATTCTTATAGTGCACAGTGGCTGGCGTTTTTAGATGTACCTTGGACTGTTCCTTGCGATACCTCTGTGAAAAAAGAAACATTAGTGTATTGCACTCAGCGATTACTCGATCTTCCTGATAATTTTGAATTACATCCGCGCGTAGCGAAAGTGATGGAAAATCGTGCAGAGATGATGATGCAAAAACAGCCAATTGATTGGGGATTTGCTGAAAATATGGCGTATGCGACGCTGCTCCTCGATAATTTCAATGTTCGATTGACGGGTCAAGATGTGGGGCGCGGCACGTTTGTGCATCGACATGCCATTTTGCATAATCAACGTGAAAATTGCAGTCATACACCACTTCAACATCTCCAAAATGAACAAGGTGATGCGCAAATTTTTGACTCGCTTTTATCTGAAGCGGGTGTTTTGGGGTTTGAATACGGCTATAGCACGACCATGCCCAATACACTGGTGATTTGGGAAGCGCAATTTGGTGATTTTGCCAATGGCGCGCAAGTGCTTATTGATCAATTTATTAGCTCGGGCGAAACCAAATGGGGGCGTATGTGTGGGCTTGTTATGTTGTTGCCGCATGGTTTTGAAGGGCAGGGACCAGAACATTCTTCAGCGCGTCTTGAGCGTTATTTACAGTTATGTGCTGAGCAAAATATTCAAGTGTGCAGTCCAACCACGCCAGCGCAAATTTTTCATCTGTTGCGTCGTCAAATGATTCGGCAATATCGCAAACCATTGATTGTCATGGCGCCAAAAAGTTTACTTCGCCATAAATTAGCCGTGTCTACTTTAGAAGAATTGACGCAAGGGCAATTTCATCCGATTTTGGGTGAAAATGAACTAGACGACAATGCCGTAACGCGTTTAGTACTCTGTGCTGGTAAGGTCTATTATGATTTGCTCGAAGCGCGACGTGAAGCCAATTTATCGCATGTTGCCATTGCGCGAATTGAGCAGTTATATCCTTTTCCGGAAAGTTTATTCAAAGCAGAAATTGCGCGTTACCCAAATTTGAAAGAGTTTGTTTGGTGCCAAGAAGAACCCAAAAATCAAGGAGCTTGGTATAACAGCAGTCATCACTTTATCGAATGCATGCCAGAAAAAATTAGTGTGGTTTACGCAGGGAGAGAGGCTTCTGCCGCCCCTGCCGTCGGTAATTTTCGTGTGCATGTAGAGCAGCAGAAAGCCGTCGTTAAATCGGCTTTGTTTTAAGATGAAATCGCGTTGCGATAAGTGAAATAAGTTGCATTGCTAATGTTTCTTTGCACGTCATGGGAAGCGATTGTTGCCCATCATGCCAAAAAATATCGAGTGCATTGTCATTTGATTCAAATCCTCCGCGTTCGCCGCCGACCCAATTAGCGGCAATCATATCGAGTTTTTTACGAACTAATTTATCGCGTGCATAATGCTCAAGATCATTTGTTTCAGCCGCAAATCCCACGGTAAAAGGAGAATTTTTGAGTGCAGCAACATCCGCGAGAATATCCGCATTTTTTTGGAAAGTGAGTGTGAGTGTATCGTCTTTCTTTTTAATCTTTTTTTGCGCAACCTCTATAGGACGATAATCCGCGACAGCCGCAGCACCAATAAAAATATCGCATGGATTGATATTTTCAAAAACGGCATTGTGCATGGCTTGCGCCGTTTCGGTTTGAATAAAATGACAATTTTCAGGTGGTGAAAGTGCCGTGATGCCACTAATTAACGTGACGTTTGCGCCGGCTAATTGCGCGGCACAAGCAATCGCGTAGCCCATTTTTCCCGAACTACGATTGGTAATATAACGCACCGCATCAAGGGGTTCCCGTGTTGCGCCAGCGGTAATCATAATATGGATACCCGCGAGTATTTGCAATGGCGTAGCAATATCAGCAAGTAAACGCGCACAAATAGTGTGAGGCTCTGCCATGCGACCAACGCCCATTTCCCCGCAAGCTTGTTCACCCGCTTCTGGTGAAATTAAACGAATGCCGTGAGATTGCACTATTTGAATATTGGTTTGCGTGGCGACATGATGCCACATGACATGATTCATGGCAGGTGCAATATAGACGGGGCAATTGGCGGCCAAATAAAGCGTTGAAAGTAAATTATCCGCGCTGCCATGAGCAAATTTTGACAGCGTATTTGCGCTTGCTGGAGCGATGATAAAAATATCTGCCCAACGTGCGAGTTCAATATGCCCCATCGCATTTTCAGCGTCAACATCAAGCAATTCAATATGTACACTATGCCCAGAAAGTGCTTGAAACGATAATGGCGCAATAAATTCGCAAGCGGCTTTGGTCATCACCACGCGTACTTGCGCCCCTTCTTTTTTCAAAAGCCGAACTAACTCGAGCGCTTTATAAGCCGCAATGCCGCCAGTGACGCCCAGTAAAATATGTCGATTGCGTAGTGGCATATTTTTATTGCGTTAAACGAACTTGTGCTTCATGGTATTTTTTTGCGCATTGCTCGGCTACTTCTGCAGGCAA
>CAJBJW010000069.1 GCA_903953455.1 uncultured Pseudomonadota bacterium
AACAGTAACTAATTTAGATAATTTAGCTATTAAGCTAACAATATTTAGATAAGTTATTTGTATCTTAACCCCACTTTTGATAAGTCAAAAGTGGGGTTAATTTGTTTAAGGGACTTCGTTCTTTGATTCTAATTCAGCTAGACGCTCTTCTAATTGTTTAATCTTCTTTACTAAATCCGGTAATTGCGCAATGGCAATCTGTTCACGATAGGCGACGCGCTTTTCTTTTGCTGGACTTCCAAATACTTGTGTTTTTGCTTCAACATCATTTGCAACACCTGCGCGTGCCATGACTACCGCGCCTTGTCCAATTTTGACATGGTCTGCAATACCGGCGCTACCTGCTAAAATAGCATAATTATCGATGGTGCAAGAGCCTGAAATACCTGCTTGACCACAAACGATAACGTGTTGACCAATCTTATTGTTATGACCAATTTGGACTAAATTATCAATTTTGCTACCTTTGCCAATCAATGTGCTCCCTAGTGCACCGCGATCAACGCATGTATTGGCTCCAATTTCAACGTTATCGCCAATGACGACATTTCCTACTTGCGGAACTTTAAGATGAGCTCCATCTCGAAATTTATAGCCAAAACCATCTGCGCCAATAATCGCGCCCGAATGAATAATAACGTTATCACCTATTACAACATCATCGTAAAGCACGGCATAGGGGTAAATAAGGCAGTTTTTACCAATTTTACTGTTTTTGCCAATACACGCGCCGGTTAAAATAGATGTGTTATCACCGATTTCAACGTTTTCATCAATCACGGCAAACGCACCAATATGGACATTTCTTCCGTAGGATGTGGTTTTAGCGACTACGGCTTGAGGGGAGATTGTTGGGGTGTAAACCGTTTGTGGGTGAAGAAGTGTGACGGCTTTTATAAATGCTCTTTCGGGGTCGGCGCAGCGCAGTAAAATCAACGATTCGGAAATATCTTGTGTATCAAAATCCTCTTTTATAAAACAGGCTGATGCTCGAGTCGTTTGTGCAAAATGACGGTAACTCGCTTGGGTTAATTGCGTCACTTGTCCTGCCTGTGCCGCGGCAATATCGTTTGCTGCGGTAATAAGAACATTAGAATATGTATCGTTGCCTTCCATGGTTGCTCCGCAAAGGGTCGCTAATTCATGAATTGTGATTGCCATTTTTTTATCCTTATCTATTTTTTAGTAATGTTAAACGTGCTCGCACGCTGACCAGTGACCCGATTGGCCCCCTGACTTTTCAAGTAATCGAATTCCGTGAATCACCATGCCGCGATCAACAGCTTTGCACATATCATAAATGGTGAGTAAAGCCACTTGCGTAGCAACAAGGGCTTCCATCTCTACGCCAGTTTGCCCTGATGTTTTAACGGTGACCCGGCAGCGAATACGTTGTTTTTCAATATCTGCGGTCAAATCAATGTCGACATGAGTCAGTGCAAGTGGGTGGCAAAGTGGAATTAAATTTGCGGTTTGTTTGCTTGCCATAATGCCAGCAATGCGAGCAATACCGAGTACATCGCCTTTTTTATGCCCGCCTTGAAGAATTAAATCTAGGGTATTAGGCTCTAAACTAATAAACCCTTCGGTAATAGCGACGCGTGAGGTGACGTTTTTATTGCCCACGTCAACCATGTGTGCCTCACCTGCTGCGTTGAAATGGGTAAGATGTGTTTTTGTCATGCAAGTATTTTAAGGTTTAAGAGCAGTGACAAGTGCATTCACGCCACTGCGATAGGATAAATTTATGGCCATAAATCCTGTCTCATGTAATGTTTCCAATGCTGGCGTTTCGCGCATAATATGATTCTCTGATTCATCATTAAACAAATGAATAATCCAATGTTCTAATAAATCGAGTTTATTCTCGGCAACTAACACACGAAAATACCCAGCAACTTCGTCTTGAGTGGTTTTGGTATGCTGTGAAATATTATCGAGTGCATAACGATCCCCATTAATGAACTTTCCACCCGGTTTTAAAACGCGATAGATTTCGGCAATGACGTCACTGCGGTAACTATTTAAAAAATTATGAAGTGTATACGCCGATGCAATCACATCAACGCTTGCACTGGGCAAATAGTGCAGTGCAGAGAGTGCGTCAACAGGGGAAAAGGTGAGTTGCCCCGTCTCAACCCATGAGTGGAGATGATTTTTGGCTTGCTCTTGCATCACGGGTTCATTATCTACGCTCAAAATGCGTGTATTTTCAGCGGCATTAAGCAGAGAAAGTGTCGTAATGCCTGTTCCACCACCCAGTTCAACAACGTTGAGTTTGTCATTTTTTTTACGTGAAGCAAATTGCGCAAGGGATTCACCGACTAAGTGACTCATTTTAGTCGCTTCTGGGCAAATTAAATTGAGCATATCGTAATCTTTTCCAATAATGCCCGAAAATAAAGCATCGTAATTTTCACTCATAAATTTAGGATTCCTTTTTTGCGTCTAATTTAGCTTGGTATGCGGCAAGTTGCTCAGGTGTTGCCTGCGTTTGATGTGCTGATTTCCATTCTTCGTAGGGCATGCCATACACAATGTCACGCGCTTGATCATAATTGAGTTCAATTTGTTTTTCTTGCGCAGAGGCCAAATACCACTTTGCTAAACAGTTTCGACAAAAGTCAGCTGTCAGCATTAAATCAATATTTTGTACGTCTGAATGTACATTTAAATGGGAGATCAATCGTCGAAAAGCAGCTGCTTCTAATTCAATTTGTTGCGTAGGTGTCATGGCATTCTCGCGTTGTAAAGTTCAATAAAGTCATCTTGCGCATTCTAGCAGAATTATCTAGCCTATACATTGCAGAGCAAAGATTTTACAATAAGGTCTGAGTTTAGGCGTTATGCTTTCACTTTTTATGATGTTATCCACTCTATATAAATTAAGCCATACCATTTTAATGATAAAACAACTTGTTGAATTTTTTCCTATCCTGCTTTTTTTTATTGCGTTTAAACTTTACGATATTTACGTTGCGACCGCTGTGGTGATTGTTGCAACTATTTTGCAAGTAGCTTACGCATGGTTTAAATTTCGTAAAGTAGAGACGATGCAATGGATTACGCTTGCCTTGGTTGTGATTATGGGGGGGTTAACCCTTATTTTGCATGATGAGCAATTTGTGAAATGGAAATTATCCATTATTGAATGGTTATTTGGAGGTGCTTTTTTAGGCAGTCAATTCATTGGTAGAGCCCCTTTTATTGAACGAATGATGTCAAGCCAACTCACGTTGCCTGCTGTGATATGGAAACGATTGAATTTATGTTGGGCAGGTTTTTTTATTGGTGTGGGTTGCTTAAACGTTTATGTGATGTTTAATTACAATACCAACGATTGGGTGACATTTAAAACGTTTATTGTGCCAGGGATGATGGCGGTATTTATTGTTGTACAGATGATTTTTCTCTATAAGCATTTGCCCGATAGCGAGGTGTAACATGATGCTTTATGCCATTATTTGTGAAGATGTGCCTGGAAGCTTGCCAAAAAGACAGCAAGCACGTCCCGCACATTTAGCAAGATTGCAAATTTTGCAAGATGCAGGACGTCTTGTCCTAGCGGGCCCCCATCCAGCCATTGATTGTGAAAATCCAGCTGAAGCTGGATTTACTGGGAGTTTAATTGTGGCTCAGTTCGCATCCATTGATCATGCAAAAGAGTGGGCAAATGCCGATCCTTATCTTGACAGCGGCGTTTATGCGCATGTCACCGTAAAACCTTTTAAACAAATTTTTCCTTCATGACAAACGAAACTATCGATACCATTCGTCATTGTTTGACGACAGAATTAAAACCCACCTTGCTGGAAATTATTGATAATAGCGCCGCGCATGCCGGTCATGCAGGCGCAAGAAAAGGCGGCGGTCACTATAATGTGACTATTGTGAGCGCAGCATTTGAAAATAAAACCTTAGTTCAACGTCATCAACTCATCTATGCCGCATTAGGTGATATGATGAAAGAAGAAATTCATGCTTTAGGCATTAATGCACTTACTCCCACAGAAGAAAATAAAGGATAAACTAGATGAAACGTACTTTACCGCTTTTCCTAATTGCTGGTTCAGCTTTACTTGCCGGCTGCGATCAAAAAAATACGTCTGCGCCTGCCGCACCTGCGGTGAATAAAGCAGATGCTATTGCTGTTGTGAATGGGCAATACATTCCAAAAACGGCATTGGAAGAGCTTGAAAAAGAAATTGCCCAACGTAGCCATGGTCAAACATTTCCTAAAGAAAAATTGGTGGATGAATTAATTCAACGTGAATTGTTAATTCAAGACGCGACAGCTAAAAAATTAGATCAAGCACCTGAATTTATTTCACGTTTAGCCGATGCAAGAAAAGCGCTGCTTTCACAATCTGAATTGCAAAAATTCATCGCAGATCACCCTGTCACAGACGCTGAAATTAAAGCTGAATACGACAGTAAAGTGGGCGCGGAAAAAGGCGTTGAATTTAAAGCGCGTCATATTTTAGTAAAAACGGAAGCCGAAGCGAAAAAACTTATTGCTGAACTTGATAAAGGCGGTGATTTTTCAAAATTAGCGAATAAGAGTTCATTAGATGGTAAAGAAGCTCAAAATGGCGGTGACTTAGGTTGGTTTTTAGCTGCGCAAATGGTTGCACCCTTCTCTGACGCTGTTGCAGCGTTAGAAGATGGTAAATACACAAAAACACCAGTGCAAACACAGTTTGGTTTTCATGTGATTTTACGTGAAGGGTCACGCCCACAAACACCACCTCCATTGGATTCAGTAAAAGAACAATTAGCGCCATATTTGCAACGTCAAAAAATTGAAAATATGCTCAAAGAATTGCGCTCAACTGCAAAAGTTGAAGTGTTAATTCCACTCACTGAAGATAAACCTAAAGCAGAAGAGCCTGCTACAATCGAATCTGTTGAACCTACTGCACCAGCAGAATCTGCACCTGCTGCAGAAAACGCTGCGCCAGCAGATGTTGCGAAATAATAAATCTTTTTTTAAGCACACATTCCCACGTTTGATACGTGAGGGTGTGTGCTTTTCTCAATTCAATCATGCTGTTTTTAAAGTAAAATTGGGGCACAAAAAATGTACAAACATATTTTACTTGCGGTTGATTTTTCAGTGAATACTGAAAATATTGTTGCTCGTGCCGTCGAAATGGTGAATCAAAATAGCGCAAAACTGAGTTTAGTGCATATTTTAGATAATATTCCTATGCCTGATACCAGTTACGGCACTATTATTTCTCTGGGTGATGAATCGGATAACTCCCTGCTTGAACAAGAAAAAACAAAGCTGAATGCGTTAGGTGAAAAATTGAGTGTGCCTGAGAATCAGCGTTGGCTTATTTGGGGAACTCCCAAAGAGGAAATTACTACACTTGCAGCGCAAGAAAGTGTGGATTTAATTGTGATTGGATCACACGCACGGCACGGACTTGCTTTGCTTCTCGGCTCAACGGCAAGTGGTGTGTTGCATCATGCGCCTTGCGATGTACTTGCCGTTAGATTACCCCACGAATAAAAATAACTATAGTGAATACGCAACAAACACCTTCTATTACGGCCATATATCCTGGCACTTTCGATCCTATCACCAATGGTCATTTAGATTTAGTGGCGCGAGCATCTCAATTGTATCCTAATGTGATTATCGCTATTGCCGCAAATAAAACCAAAGCCCCCCTTTTTTCGTTAAATGAACGTGTAGAACTTGCACAAGAGGTGACCGCAATTTTTTCAAATGTCCAGGTAATAGGTTTTGATAATCTGCTTGTTGACTGCGCAAGAGAGCACGGAGCAAGGGTTATTCTACGGGGACTTCGCGCGGTTTCTGATTTTGAATATGAATTTCAGCTTGCAGGAATGAATCGTCGACTTGCACCCGAATTAGAGACGGTTTTTTTAACGCCCGCAGAGCAATATGAATTTATTTCTTCTAGTATGATTCGAGAGATCGCTCGCTTAAAGGGAAATGTATCTTATTTTGTTGCTGAAAAGGTGCATGAAAAATTGATTGAAAAATTTGCAGCGCAAGAAAGCTGAACCAAATAAAATATAATTTTAAATTGAGGTAAACCAATTATGGCACTGATTATTGCTGAAGAATGTATAAACTGTGATGTGTGTGAACCAGAATGCCCAAATGGTGCTATTTCACAAGGTGAGGACATTTATGTTATTGACCCCACTTTATGTACTGAATGTGTCGGTCATCACGATGTACCACAATGTATTGAAGTGTGTCCTGTCGATTGCATCAGTAAAGACAGTAAACACGTTGAAAATAAAGAATCACTTTATGAAAAATATTTAAAACTGATTCAATAATAAAAAAGGGCGATTATCATTTCGCCCTTTTTTGTGTGTAAAACTTTATAATTTGGCTTTAATAAAAGACAAAATGTCCGTCATTGCAATATCTTGCGCCTGCTCATCACAGCGACCTTTATATTCAACCGTTTGTGAATCAAGACCGCGATCACTAATAACGAGGCAATGAGGAATGCCAATCAAATCCATATCAGAGAACATAAAGCCAGCTCGTACTTTGCGATCATCAAACAGCACTTCAATTCCCGCTTGGGTTAAATCGAGATACAGTTTTTCAGCATACGCTTTTAAGCGCTCTGACTTGTGCATATTCATCGGGCAAATAGCCACCTGAAAAGGTGCAAGGTTCACTGGCCAAATAATGCCTCGTCCATCATGATTTTGCTCAATGGCGGCTGCAATGACACGCGATACCCCGATGCCGTAACAACCCATAATCATGATTTGATTTTTACCTGCTTCGTTAATCACGCCTGCTTTCATTGCTTCGCTGTATTTTGTACCCAGCTGGAAAATATGACCCACTTCAATTCCACGCGCAATCGTCAATGTTCCTTGTCCATCCGGACTTAGATCGCCTTCAACAACAGTACGCAAATCTGCAACGTGTAAGGGTAATGCCACGTCACGTTCCCAGTTTACGCCTTGATAATGTTTGTCATCTTGATTTGCACCGCATACAAAATCAGACAGTATTGCTACGCTATAATCGGCAATTACAGGAATGCTTAATCCAATCACGCCAATCGATCCCGCTTTACATCCACAAGCACTCTGAATTTCTTCATCGCTTGCCAATTGAAGGGGAGAGGCAACGCCATCAATTTTTTCTGCTTTAATTTCGTTTAATTCGTGATCACCACGCACAAGTAATGCAACAAGGCTTTTTTCTTCGCTACCTTTCACAATTAACGTTTTAACGCATTGTGTGGGTGAAATAGTTAAGAATGCACAAATTTCATCAATACTATGTTGATTTGGGGTGTCAATTAACGTCAAGGTTTGCCTTGCTTCTGCTCGAGCTTGTGTTGGCATTAACGCATTTGCTTTTTCTACGTTTGCCGCGTATTCACTCTGGGTTGAAAATGCGATGGCATCTTCACCTGAATCAGCAAGAACATGGAATTCATGGGAAATCGCACCACCAATAGAGCCAGAGTCCGCGATCACTGCGCGGAATTTCAAGCCAAAATGGGTAAAAATAGTGGTGTACGCTTTATACATGACGTCATACGTTTCATGTAAGCTTTCTTCGGTCAAATGAAATGAATACGCATCTTTCATGATAAATTCACGTGCACGCATTACGCCAAAACGTGGGCGAATTTCATCACGGAATTTTGTTTGAATTTGGAAATAGGTAATAGGCAGTTGTTTGTAGCTTTTGATTTCATGACGTGCTAAATCAGTAATAATTTCTTCGTGCGTGGGACCTAAGCAAAAATCACGTTGATGGCGATCTTTAAGTCGGGCAAGTTCTGCACCGTATTGTTCCCAGCGCCCCGTTTCTTGCCAAAGTTCAGCAGGTTGAAGTCCTGGCATTAAGACTTCGAGTGCGCCAGATTTTTCCATTTCGGTGCGCACAATTTTTTCGACTTTACGCAACACGCGCAGACCTAGCGGTAGCCAAGTGTATAAGCCTGACGCAAGTTTGCGAATCAGGCCAGCGCGAATCATCAATTGATGACTGATAATTTCAGCATCGGACGGTGTTTCTTTGACGGTATTTAGAGGGAAAGTAGACGTACGCATGAGTTCAGTGTGTTTTAAAGTAATAAAAAGCGTTTATTTTACAACGTTAACGTAGCTCATAGGCAAAAAAAGCTCTCAATGTGTTTACAAATGAGAGCTGAGACGTCAAACAAGACAATGAGGAGTCGATGTTTGCTTTAAATACCAGGAGGTAGTATGTTTGGGGATTGACGCTTAACCGTAAAATTCACGATTTAAATAAACATTGCTTAAAATAGCTGCCGAGGCAAATAAAACGGTTGAAATCACAAATTCGCCA
>CAJBJW010000070.1 GCA_903953455.1 uncultured Pseudomonadota bacterium
GCTTTTACCGTCACAACATCGTCCACAAATTTCCCAATTAGTGCTCGTGAAATAGGTGACCCTATGGAAATACGACCTTCTTTAATATTGGCTTCATCTTCACCTACAATTTGATAAGTGAATCGTTTTTCAGTATTGATATCTTCTATTTCCACTGTCGCACCAAAAACGACTTTGCCATTTGCATCCACCGTCGTGACATCAATAACTTGTGCATTGGCCAATTTACCTTCAATTTCACCTATACGTCCTTCAGCAAAACTTTGTTGCTCTTTTGCAGCATGATATTCAGCATTTTCTTTTAAATCACCGTGTGCACGTGCTTCAGAAATTGCAGTAATAATGCGTGGACGCACAACGGTTTTTAATTCTTCTAATTCTGCTTTTAATTTTTCCGCACCTTTGACAGTGAGTGGGACTTTACTCATTTTTGATACTCCAATAATTTGTATCATGGACGACAAATCTTACTTTGACGTCCACATTTTTATTCTTATTTCAGACTTTTATGCAAATCCTGTAAACAATTTACATCACCCGCGTCCAGCTCACCGAGTGCAAAACAAGCTGCACGAGCTCCCGCCATCGTTGTATAGTAAGTCACACGATGCTGCAATGCTTCACGGCGCATAGTGAATGAATCAGAGATGGCTTTTTTGCCTTCGGTTGTGTTAATAATCAACTGAATTTGATCGTTTTTAATCATATCAACCGTATTAGGGCGTCCTTCATTGACTTTATAAACGAGCTCACATGGAAAACCGGCCTCTTTTAAAAATCTTGCCGTACCACCAGTTGCCACAATCTCATATTGTTTTTCAACAAGCATACGCGCAATTTCAGGCAACTTCACCTTATCCTTATCTCGAATACTTATCAGTACCTTACCGCAATGACTTAAATCCACACCAGCAGCACGTTGTGACTTAGCAAAGGCTTCACCAAACGTTTTACCCACCCCCATAACTTCACCCGTTGATTTCATTTCGGGGCCTAGCAAAGGATCTACACCAGGGAATTTCACAAAGGGAAAAACCGCTTCTTTGACAGAAAAATAATCAGGGATACGCTCTTGCGTGACACCTTGTTGCATAAGTGTTTGCCCAACCATCACTCTTGCTGCGATTTTTGCTAGAGGATAACCCGTTGCTTTCGATACAAAAGGTGCGGTACGTGATGCACGAGGATTGACTTCTAACACATAAATATCTTCACCTTGAATAGCAAATTGCGTATTCATCAAACCACGAACACCCAAGGCTTCGGCCATTTTAGCCACTTGTTCGCGTAATTTATCTTGCAAAGCAGGTGCTAAATCATAAGGCGGCAATGAACACGCTGAGTCGCCCGAGTGAACACCAGCCTGTTCAATATGCTCCATCAAACCACCTATTAACACACGCTCCCCATCGTAAATGGCATCGACATCCATTTCAACCGCATCATCAAGGAAACGATCAAGCAATACAGGTGAATCATTTGACACACTGACCGCTTCTTTCATGTAACGCTGCAAACCTTCTTCATTAAACACGATCTCCATAGCGCGACCACCTAAAACATAAGATGGACGAACTACCAACGGATAGCCCAGATCACGTGCTGCGTTGATTGCTTGCTCAGTGGAACGAGCCGTTGCATTAGGCGGCTGTTTTAAGCCTAAACGCTCGAGTAATTTTTGGAAACGCTCACGATCTTCGGCTAAATCAATCGAATCTGGTGATGTACCGATAATAGGCACACCGGCTGCTTCTAAGGCACGGGCAAGTTTAAGCGGTGTTTGTCCACCGTATTGCACAATAACACCCGTTGGCTTTTCAATATGGACAATTTCAAGTACATCTTCAAGCGTCAATGATTCAAAGTAGAGACGGTCAGACGTATCAAAATCGGTTGATACCGTTTCAGGGTTACAGTTAACCATAATGGTTTCATAACCATCCTCACGCAAAGCAAGTGCAGCATGCACGCAGCAATAATCAAATTCAATGCCTTGTCCAATACGATTTGGCCCACCACCAAGAATAATAATTTTTTTCTTATCAGACACACGCGCTTCACATTCTTCTTCATAAGTTGAATATAAATATGCTGTATCGGATGAAAACTCTGCCGCGCATGAATCAATACGCTTATACACAGGACGAATATTTTGTTTATGTCGTGTATTGCGCACTTCTGTTTCAGAAGCATCAAGTAATTTTGCTAAACGTAAATCTGAAAAACCTTTACGTTTGAGGCGATACAACTCACCCGCTTTAAGCGTTGACAATGTTTTAGTTGAAAGTGACTTTTCAGTTAAAACCAAGTCTTCCACTTGCGCTAAAAACCAAGGATCAATTTTGCTTGATTCATGTACTTCTTCAAGGCTCATGCCGCTACGAAATGCATCCGCAACATAAAGTAGTCTATCTGGCCCTGGATGACGCATTTCACGACGCATTTTATCGCCAGCATCATCCGCATTTAAATCAACCACCTCATCAAGCCCACTAATCCCAATTTCTAAACCACGTAGGGCTTTTTGGAGTGACTCTTGGAAAGTGCGTCCAATGGCCATCACCTCACCAACGGATTTCATTTGCGTCGTTAAACGGTCATCCGCTTGCGGAAATTTTTCAAAGGTAAAACGTGGCACTTTAACAACGACATAATCGATTGATGGCTCAAACGAAGCCGGTGTTTTACCGCCAGTAATTTCATTTTGCAATTCGTCTAGCGTATAGCCTACTGCCAATTTAGCAGCCACTTTTGCAATGGGAAAGCCTGTTGCTTTTGATGCTAATGCTGAAGATCGTGACACGCGAGGATTCATTTCAATAATAATCATGCGTCCATCAGCAGGATTAATAGCAACCTGCACGTTAGAGCCACCTGTATCCACGCCAATCTCGCGCAAAATGGCCAGCGATACATTACGCAGAATTTGATACTCTTTGTCTGAAAGCGTCTGTGCTGGTGCAACGGTAATTGAATCACCCGTATGAACGCCCATCGGGTCAAAATTTTCAATCGAACAAACGATAATACAATTGTCTTTTGAATCACGCACAACTTCCATTTCGTACTCTTTCCAACCTAAAACCGATTCTTCAATCAATAATTCTTTAGTTGGTGATAAATACAACCCACGCTCACAAATCTCAACAAACTCTTCTTTGTTGTAAGCAATACCACCCCCACTTCCACCCATGGTAAACGAAGGACGAATAACCGTCGGATAACCGACTTCTTTTTGTGCATCAAGCGCTTCTTCCATCGAATGCGCCGTTTTTGATTTCGCTACTTCAAGGCCTATGCGAGCCATTGCATCGTTGAAAAGTTGACGATCTTCCGCCATATTGATGGCTTCTTTGGTTGCGCCAATCATTTCCACGTTATATTTTGCAAGCACACCATGTGCATCTAAGGCTAACGCACAATTAAGAGCAGTCTGCCCGCCCATGGTAGGCAATACGGCATCTGGACGCTCTTTTGCAATAATTTTTTCAACGGTTTGCCAATCAATAGGCTCGATATAAATCGCATCCGCCATATCGGGATCGGTCATAATCGTCGCGGGATTGGAATTGACCAAAATAACGCGATACCCTTCTTCGCGCAATGCTTTGCAGGCTTGAGTACCTGAATAATCAAATTCACACGCTTGACCAATAACAATCGGCCCTGCGCCTAATAATAAAATGGATTTTATGTCGGTTCTTTTTGGCATTGTCTACTTACACGTTGAGTGGTTTTGTATCATTTTAAGTCTGTTATTTTTTATTTAGGCAAATATCACATCGGCGTAAATCATATTTATATCTAAAACAGCATGGTAATTTTCACAGTCAATATCGAGCGTTTCCCCTTCTTCCAAAAATGCGGTCTGCCACTGGTTTTGTGCATCTTTGACATAGTACTCCACCTGCCTTTGATTGGCATCAACGAGCAGATAATAACGCAGACTCGGTACATGAGAATACGTCAGCCATTTTTCGCGACGATCAATGCTCGCGGTACTCACGGAAGACACCTCAGCAATAAAACAGGGTTTTTCTTTGTAATAGGCAGCGCTATCCTCTTGATCACATACCATCATCACATCGGGAAAATAGTAAAAATCCCCTGTCAGCGCACGAAATTTCATATCACTGGCAAATACGCGACAACCATTTTTCTTCGCCCCTGCTGATGCCCTTAGTGCAAAAAAAATATTGCCCGTAATCAGGTTATGCTGTTCATTAGCGCCTGCCATCGCATGAATAGAGCCATTCACATATTCATGGCGAATTGACGTCGTTTTCTCAAATTCTAAATACTGCGCTTCGCTAAAGTAAAGGAACTTCTCTAAAGCGCTCATGGCTTAATTATCTCGCATCCATTGATGCCATAAATTCATCAAATAGCGCCTCAACATCGTGAGGACCCGGACTTGCTTCAGGATGACCTTGAAAGCTAAACGCGGGGCAATCAGTTCGCTTAATTCCCTGTAAACTGCCATCAAATAGTGAATGATACGTTGCTATCAAATTTGAAGGCAATGTGGATTCATCAACGGCAAAGCCGTGGTTTTGACTACTAATCATCACGCGCCCTGTCGATTTTTCTTGCACGGGATGATTACCACCATGATGCCCGAATTTCATTTTAAGCGTCTTCGCGCCACTCGCGAGCGCCAACAATTGATGGCCTAAACAAATACCAAACACGGGCGTTTTATTCTCTAAAATAGTTTTAATCGCTTCAATGGCATACGTACATGGCTCAGGATCACCCGGACCGTTGGATAAAAATACACCATCGGGTTTTAGCGATAATACTGCCGCCGCAGGCGTTTTAGCAGGAACAACTGTTACGCGGCACCCACGATTAGCGAGTAGACGCAAGATATTACGTTTAATCCCAAAATCATACGCGACAACGTGCTTCGTTAAATTCTGAGCAGGCAAATGTCCGTGACGCAAATCCCATGTATTTTCGGTCCACTCATAAATCTCAGTGGTCGACACTTCTTTTGCTAAATCGAGTCCTTTTAAACCAGAAAATGCATCAATAGCGGCTTTTGCTTGCTCTATAGACGCATTCTCACCTGCAATAATACAGCCGCGTTGAGCTCCTTTATCTCGAAGTAAGCGCGTTAATTTACGCGTATCAATATCAGCAATCGCCACCACGTTATTATCAAGCAAATATTGATGCAGTGTTTTTTCACTTCGCCAATTACTTACAAGCAACGGTAAATCGCGAATCACAAGACCACTTGCGAAAACACCTCGCGATTCATCATCTTCACTTGTTGTACCCACATTGCCAATATGAGGATAAGTTAATGTTACAATTTGCTGGGCATAGGAGGGATCACTGAGAATTTCTTGATAACCTGTTAGCGCGGTGTTAAAAACGACCTCACCGACACTTAAGCCTTCAGCGCCTATGGATATACCCGTAAATATACTGCCATCTTCTAACACTAATTGTGCGGAATTCATTAAAGTACGTTCCTTCTTATAAGCAAAACGGGATGCCCCTAAAGACACATCCCGTTGTTAAAAATCTTTGGCAACTATACAAAATTATGCCAGTTTGGTCATTAATAATTTTTAAATTTATCACTCTTTTAGTGATGCGCATGTCGTGCATGACGGGGTTTAAGTTTAATTGATTTCGCTAAAGATCGCCCTTTACCTCGATGCGACTTATGATGCGTAGACTCATGCTCTTCACTGTGCGCAGCACCGCCACCGCACTCTAACTGATGAGGCGGAATACCTGCATTACTCGTCGCCATCGTATTAATATTCCCTTGTACTGCGTAATCATTTGCAAAACCATGATTCATCTGATTAATCATTAAATTATAGCGCTCAACACTCGTATGTCCGCCCAAAACCACGCCTATTAAATGTCGCCCTTGCTGAGTCGCCGCGCTAATTAGATTGTAACCTGATGCACAAGTAAAACCGGTTTTCATCCCTTCAGCACCTTCATACGTTGCCGTGAATTTATTGATACCTTGCCATTCACGTCCTTTGAATTGAAAGCTATGTGCGGCAAAATAGCTGTAATATTCTGGAAACTGTTTCTGTATTTTCCACGCTAGCACCGCCATGTCACGGGCGGTAGTCACTTGCCAATCGTTAGGCAACCCTGTTGCATTCATGAAATACGTATTATACATACCCATCGAGTGTGCTTTTGCTGTCATGCGTACAGCGAAATTATCTTCTGTTACCGCTAAATGCTCGGCGAGTACTACCGTTGCATCATTCGCAGAGCGCGTAATGATAGCTAAAATGGCTTCTTCAACAGTCAAATGCTCACCGTGATGCAATCCTAATTTACTATTAGGTTGATCTGAAGCATGTTCAGAAGTACGCATGACATCGTGGAGATGAATTTGCTGATTGCTTAACGCATCAAAAGTGACATAAAGCGTCATCAATTTAGTCAATGAAGCAGGATACCACGCGTGCTTTGCATCGACTTCGTGAAGGACATTGCCATTGTTTGCATCAATTAAAATAGCGGCATGACGCGCATAACTCATTTGCGAAGCGAACACTAAACACAACGCATTGAGCATAAGTAAAAAAGATTTCACGCGGGACTGTCTCAATGAAATAAATAAATTTAGGGGTTAAGATGCAATAAAGAAGTATGGCATGTATAAGGTGGCAGACTATCACAAAGCCCCCAGTAACGACCAGTCTCCCCTTCTTCATCGGGTTTCCAATTTTCTGAGAAAGCTTCAAATGCCACACCAGAAATCGCTTTTTGTTTTAATTTTTTAAATGTTTTCTCAATCACGTCGTGCTGATTTTCATCACTTGCACTGGCACACGATACGCCGGTTTTACTATTCGATTGTACTGTATTGTGAGGCGCATTTGGCCAGCCAAATTCTGTTAAAATAACCTCTTTATCGGGATGTGTTTTTTTCACTTCTTGCCATCGTGCCAAATGAAAATCCGCTGCGTTTTGCGCAGAAACACACGGAAATAAACCGGAATGTTTATTCTCCCACCATGGAAATACATTAATCCCAATCCAGTCTACTTGCGCACTAAATTGATTTTGATGGCACGGTTGTTCTCGATTACACCATTCCCACCATGTATCGATCACACCTATTGGCTGCGATACTTTCGCTTCACGTAAGGCGTTTAGGCAACGCTCGGTTTCACTATCAAACGCATAATCATGACGTGTTCGCAACTCAGAGCCACAACTTAACCGAATAATGGTATCAGGATATTGCTTTGCTAAAGCAATGCCGTGCGAAATGGAATCCGTATTCACGTTTTTATCTTTATCCATCCACAAAATCGCAATTACTTTAATGCCATGTTGCTTTGCAATGGGAAAAATAGCCTCTAAACCGTTTAAAACACCATACGTCATAATACATCGAAATGGCGTTTGCGTGGCAATATTCCCAAGCAATGACTCAATTAACGCTTTATTAGGCGGTGGGCCATTATTAGGTGAAAGATTATTCACATAAGGGCTAAATGCCACACATTGCATTGGCGATGATACATTTTTGGCTTCACTTTGCACACTATGAAATAGAAATGTCACTAACATTAGCCAGAATAATTGTTTCATCACACTCAAATTAAGGTTTAACTTTCGCTATTATAAGCGATTTTAAAAGGATTGCGCTGCTCTTGCATCGATAAATTCAAAAATTATTAATTTGCGCCTTGAATCTTAAAATAGTCATCCCCATTTTAAACACCATCGTTATTTTCACAATTTCCACAGGAAAAATTTTACATGAGTACAAATGAAGACATTCTTACCAATCTTCTCGACGAAGAAGTCGATTTGCATGCCATGCACACAGAAGTTGGCGAACACGAATACACCATTGATGAGTTAAAAGCAGAGCTTGAAGAAGCTAAAAAAGCGAGTCAAGAAAATTGGGATAAAGCCTTGCGCACCCAAGCTGAAATGGAAAATCTAAAACGTCGGACACAAAAAGACGTCGAAGATGCCCATAAATTCGCTCTCAATGGATTTGCAAAAGAATTACTACCTGTACTCGATAGCTTATTTATGGGTATGCAACTAGCCACTGGCGATACCGAAGAAGTTAAACGTTTTCGTGAAGGCTGTGAACTTACCATTAAACAATTTGAAAATGCGTTTGAAAAATTCAACATTGTCACCATTGATCCTGTTGGCTTGCCTTTTAATGCAGATCATCATCAAGCCATGGTCATGCAAGTTGTTGAAGGTGCAGAGCCTAATACCGTTGTTAACGTATTCCAAAAAGGCTATATGCTTAACGGTCGTCTTCTGCGCCCTGCGATGGTCGTTGTGGCAAAAGCCGCTGACTAAGCACTTGAAATTTAGTAAAACCACCTCATATTCTCAGTAACACAAAAAAAATTAACCAATTTCATTTTTAAAAATTATTCGGAGCAAATTCATTATGGCTAAAATTATTGGTATCGATTTAGGAACCACCAACTCGTGTGTGGCTGTCCTTGAAAATGGCGCAGTCAAAGTAATCGAAAACAGCGAAGGCGCAAGAACTACCCCATCCATTATTGCATTCAGCAGTGATGATGAAGTGTTAATTGGTCAATCTGCAAAACGTCAAGCCGTCACCAATCCACAAAATACTTTATTTGCCATCAAACGTTTGATTGGTCGTAAATTCAAAGAAGATGTTGTACAAAAAGACATCCACATGGTGCCATACAAAATTTCTTAAGCAGAAAATGGTGACGCATGGGTGGAAGTTCATGGCAAAAAAATGGCGGCTCCTGAAATTTCAGCTCGCGTTTTGATGAAACTCAAAAAAGATGCTGAAGCGTATTTAGGTGAAGAAGTCACGCAAGCCGTTATTACTGTTCCTGCTTACTTTAATGATTCACAACGCCAAGCAACCAAAGATGCGGGTCGTATTGCTGGCCTTGAAGTGATGCGTATCATCAACGAACCAACTGCAGCGGCGCTTGCATTTGGTATGGATAAACCCAAAGGCGACACTAAAATTGCCGTTTATGATTTGGGTGGTGGTACATTTGACGTTTCTATTATTGAAATCGCCGAAATTGATGGCGAACATCAATTTGAAGTATTGGCAACAAACGGTGATACGTTCCTTGGTGGGGAAGATTTCGATTCACGCGTTATTGAATATTTAGCCGATGAATTCAAAAAAGACACTGGCGTTGATGTACACAATGATCCTTTAGCGTTGCAACGTTTAAAAGA